>NZ_RCDI01000004.1:300000-449505 GCF_003675875.1 Halostella limicola
CGCGCCGTCGATCACATAGAACATCAGGCCGAGCAGCAAGACTGTCGCGATCAATCCGGCCCCGCCGATGAACCCCACCATCTGACCGTCGATGATCCCAGCGTCTCGTTCCCGGGGGTCCCGCTCCATCACGTCCCCACCCGGGTCAGTACCGAGTGCCAGCGCCGGCAGACCGTCGGTGAGGAGATTGATCCAGAGCAACTGAACGGCCGGCAGGATGAGGTACCCGAACAGCGATGCCAGAAATACGATCGCTACCTCAGCTACGTTGGCGCTGAGCAGATAGGCGACAAACTTCCAGATGTTGTCGAAGATGGTGCGTCCGCGTCTGATCGCGGCACGGATCGACGCGTAGTTGTCGTCCAGTAAGACGATGTCACTTGCCTGTTTGGCGACGTCCGTCCCTCGGACACCCATTGCGATGCCGACATCGGCGTTTTTCAGCGCCGGCGCGTCGTTGACGCCATCGCCGGTCATTGCCACGGTGGAGCCGTTCGCCTGGAGCGCCTCCAAGATCCGGACCTTGTGAGTCGGCTCAGCCCGGGCGAACACGTCGATTGCCTCGACGCACTCGCGAAGCGCCGCATCGTCGAGCGCCTCGATCTCCGCCCCGGTCATCACGTCGGACTCGATACCTACCCGGGACGCGATCGCGCGTGCCGTCGCGGGGTTGTCCCCCGTTATCATCTTCACGTCGATGCCCGCTCGGTTCGTGTCGGCGATCGCGTCGCGGACCTCTTCGCGTGGCGGGTCGAGCAACCCCTGCAGGCCGACGAAGACGAGGTTCTCTTCGGGCCCGCCCGCGTCGTCCCGGTCCTTGTACGCGAGCCCGAGTACTCGAAGCGCGCCCTCGGCGAACTCGTCGATCCGGGCTTCGATGTCGACTGTCGTCGACTCGTCAAGTTCAGCGGGTCCTGCCTGCGTGAGCACTCGTGTCGACCGCTCGAGCACGACTTCCGGGGCGCCCTTCACGTAGACGACTTCGTCATGGATCGTGGCCATGCGCTTGCGCTCCGAGGAGAACGGCACCTCGTCGCGCCGCGGGCGGTCCTCGCGCCGACGGTCGACGTCGATGCCGCGCTCCGCCGCCGCTGCGACGAGCGCCCGTTCGGTCGGATCGCCCGAATCCTTCGTCGCGTCGTTGCAGACGGCGCCGATCTCGAACAACCGATCCAGTCGCTCTGCCAGTCCGTCCGCGGTATCGGCGGTGGTCGTATCGCCGTGTTCGGTTTCGGTAGGAGCGTCCGCGCGCACTTCGGCCGTGGCCTCGTCAGCTCCGTTTCCGCCGACCTCGATCACGGTGTCGTGGACCCAGGCTGCCCGGACCTGCATTTCCCCCTCGGTCAGTGTTCCAGTCTTGTCTGTACAGACGACGTCGACGGCGCCGAGGGCTTCTACGGCCGGCAGCGTTCGGACGAGTGCGTTCTCGTCGGCCATCCCGCGGACGCCAAGCGCTAGCGTCAGCGTGACGACTGCCGGGAGCCCTTCGGGGACGGCGGCCACCGCAAGCGACACAGCGGTCAGTCCGGCCTGAACGAGTCCCCGGCCGTCGGCGAGGAGTAGAGCGACGACGAGGGTCGACAGCAGTATGACGCCGATCCCGAGACGGCGTCCCAACCGGTCCAGATCGCGCTGAAGCGGAGTGCGAGAGTCCTCGGCGTCGACCAGCGCCGTCGCGATCTCGCCGACCTCCGTTTGCATTCCCGTTTCGACGACGACGGCGACCCCCCGTCCGCGAGTAACGTTTGTTCCTTTGTAGGCCATGTTCTCCCGCTCGGCGAGCGGTGTCCCGGTATCGACCGTTCCCGTCGTCTTCTCGACGGGGACGCTCTCGCCGGTTAGCGGCGCTTCATCTACTTCCATGTTCGCTGCCTCGACGAGTCGCGCATCGGCTGGGACGACGTCACCCTGCTGGAGAACGACGACGTCGCCAGGGACGAGCGCCGTCGAGTCGACGGACCGTTCGTCCCCGTCACGGCGGACGGTGATTTCCGGAGTCGCCATGTCGCGGAGAGCTTCGAGGCTCTGTTCCGCACGGTATTCTTGCACGAACCCAAACACGCCGTTCAGCAGCAGGATGCCCCCGATGAGGACGGCGTCGACGACGTGACCGATGGCAAATGAGAGGGCGGCCGCGACGAGCAACACCCAGATGAGTGCGCTTGCGAACTGCGCGAGAAAGATCGCAAGCGCTCCCCGTCCCTCCTCTCCCGTTATCTCGTTCGGCCCCGATCGCTCGCGTCGCTTGCCGGCCGTCGTCGCGTCCAGCCCCGCCGGCGTCGTGTCCAGTTCATCGTAGATCTCGTCGAGGGAACGTGCGTGCCAGTTCATGTGGGATCAGTCGGCCCTACCGATTGGAACACACAGCCGTTTTACCGGGCTGTCTCCACCCGTTCGATCGTGTTACCCATCGCGACACCGTTACGGTAATTTCGGTACAGTATCCGTGCCTATTAGATTTCGGTGGCAAAGGTGGACGCGAGCAGGGTCTGACAGACCTCCGTCCGGGGGGTTCTTCGAAGATCGCTGGCGGTGGAATTTGAGAACTAACATCCGCGAGACACGCACCTGGAACTCCGCCCCCGAAACGGTCGTGCTAATCGCGATGAGTCATGCGTTTTGGATGGTGGCGATCGCTCCCTCCACTCCTGCGTCCACCCCCGAGTTGGCTTGCTCCGGTTGTCTTCGGATCCGGACTCGTCGGCGGCCTGCTCCCGGACCATGACGCGTGGGTACCGACTCGATTCTACCTCCGGCGAACACTCAACACGGGGTGGTACGACGTACCAGATTCACGAAGCCGATATCCGAGCGGGCCAACACCGACGAAACGATAGTGGTCGGAAAAATCTTGTACTTCTGCTAACCTTCGCTACTACATCTATGAAAATCATTTATAATGTACATCCGATAGAAGCCCCTCGCTGAGCTGTCGCGAGAAAGGTGTACGATTCGAAAGAATACCCAACAGAGTGGGTGAAGAACAGGTTCGGGGAAATATATTTACAGGATTAGTATCGTAATTCCTGTCCGTCGGGCTCCACTACTGTCTGTAGTTGCCATTACCCACTTTGTATTTTTCAAACGCATATCCGGATTTAATTAGAATTCCACGATCTCCGCCCCAGCCGTTCCTATTGTTCGCGAGATTTCTCTACGACTCGGGAGGGGGTCCAGCGACGATAAACTCGACAGGCCCGGAATCGGCCTTTCGTTCCGGACCAGCGTTGACGGGTAATCCGGATCGCCTCGGGTGTGGAACCAATATCTGACGATCAAGAAGGACGGCGTTCCCGTCTCGGCCGACGAACTCAAGCGCTTTCCGCGAGATGTGAGGAGCTAGTCCAGGCGGTGATCGCGGCGGCCAGCAGTGACGTGACGGCCCAGAGACAGAGGGACAGGACGCTCACGAGGGGCGCCGCCGGTCTGACGACCGTCGTCGCGACGGGCGCGGCGACGTACGTCATCACCAGACCGCGGTACGCACTGACCGGGCTCAACGCCAGGTACCACGGCAGGATGCTTTCGCCGATGATCCCGCCGGTCAGTCCGAAGAGGATGGCGAGGTCGAGTCCGATAGCGACCGCCACGGTGAGCGTCAGCGCCGTGACGAGCCCGCGCCGCGCGGACCTGGCCAGCGTCGACAGGAGGACCATCAGCGCGAGAAACACGGCGGCGAACGCGGTCGTCAGAACGACGAACCGGAGGTAGTAGACGGGCGAGTCAAGCCCGGAATACTCCGCCAGCACCGCCGCGGGTGGACTCGCAAACGACACCGTCGCGCCGGCGACGAGAAGCGACCCCGCCACGACGAAGAGCGTCCACGCCAACCGGCCGCAGTAAATACCCATGACGTACGAGCCGGCGTCGAGTGGGTACGTCTGCAGGACGCTCGTTTCTCCGCGCTCGCGGTCCGCGAGCACCGCACGATAGCCGACGGCCGCTGTCAGCGCCGGGACCAGAAGCTCGACGGGCATGAGCAGCGTCAACGTCAGCGGCACGTAGCCGCTGGTCTCGCTGATGGCTCCGATACCGACGATGATCGCGAAGAAAGCGGCGGCGAGCAGCCATATCGTCCGACTCCGCCGTAGCGTCGTCACCTCGCGTTCGAGGACGGTCGCAAAGTGCTCTGCATCCGCCATCGTCACTTCTCCTCCGTTCCGGTCTGTACTGCCGGGGTGGGCCCGACGGTGGCGAGGAACGCCTCCGACAACGAGTCGGTGTTCGTTCGCTCGAGAAGCTCCGCGGGCGTCCCGTAACTGACTGCGGATCCGTTGTCGAGGACGACGATTCGATCGGCGTCCGCGGCGTAGCTCAGGTCGTGTGTCGTCAGGAAGATGGCCGTCCCCTCGTCTGTCTGCGCCGCGGCGACGTCGAAGATCTGTTTCGTCATCCGCGGGTCGAGACCGCTCGTCGGCTCGTCCAGGATGACCAGCGACGGGTCACCGAGAAAACTCTGTGCGAGACCGAGCAGCCGCCGCATCCCGCCGGAAAGCGCATCGACGCGTCGGTCACGTACGTCCCCGAGGCCAACCCGGTCGAGCACGGTACCGACGTCGACAGGAGTTGCTAGCAAGTCGGCGTAGAACCGGAGCGTCTCCTCGACCGAGAACGCGGGGCGAAACCGGGGGGTCTGCGGAAGGTACCCCACCTGTCGTTCGCCCCGGGCGTCGAGCGAGATCTCCCCGCTGTCGGCGCGGCGCAGCCCGGCGACGATTTCCGCGAGCGTCGTCTTTCCGGAGCCGTTCGGCCCGACCACGGCGGTTATCGACCGCCGCGGGACCTCGAACGAGACCCCGTCGAGCACCGACACGGCGCCGAAAGAGTAGTCCACGTCGTCGACCGTCAGGAGCGGGGCGGACTGCGCGGTCGTCTCCCGACTCGTTTCGCTCATCTAGTCGGCAGTGACGCCCCGCCCGGTCCTAAGGCTGGCGCTCCCCCGCGGACGGGCTGATCCCGGCGATGCGTATATAGCGACCGCCGGCCTAAGTTTCGCGTAATGCACTCGCGTCACCTCGCTGTGGCGTTCTCTGTTCTCGTCGTTCTCGGGGCGCTCCCGTTCGCGATCACGCCTGATACCGAAACGGGGTCAGTCCCGTTCGAGCAGACCAAACAAACGGGGCTGCCGGACAACGTCGTCCGCGAGGCCGAATCTTCCGATCTCGTGATCCCGAAAGCGGAGGTGTACTACTCGCAGTATCGCTACGTGATGGGCTACTACGGCGTCACGTCGCTCGTCGCCGCGCTGCGTACCCAGGAGCCCGAGGCGTTCGGTTCGCCGACGCGGATCTACGTCTCCGATTACGCCGGGATCGACCTCTCGCTGACCGACGACGGCCACCTTCGGGCGCCGCCCACTGCGCCGACGAAGTGGGTCCGCGCGGACGAGGCGTACTTCGTCGTCGGGAGTAACGCCACGATCCCCACGCGCGACGCCGCCATCGTTCCGTTTTCCACCCGGACGGACGCCGCCTCCTTCGCTGACCGGTACGGCGGCGAAGTGCGACGGTGGGACGCAACGCAGCGGGCTTCGACCGGTCGTCTGGGGCGATCGTCGGCGGACTGGCGCGAGGTCGTCGACCAGCGACGGGATCGAGCGAACGCGACGGTAGCGAGGGCGGAAGCGTTGCGCGACCGTCCGGTTTCCGTCGTGGTCGGCCGCGACGCGGCGACCGTGGCCGACGCCGTCGAACAGGCGCCGCCGAACACGACCGTTCGCGTGCCCTCCGGAACGCACCGGGTCGACGACCTTCGGGTCGAGAAGCCTCTCACGATTCGCGGTTCGGGCGCGAACGAGACCCGCCTCGTCGGCGACGGGAACGGTAGCGTGATCACGGCCGAGGCCCCGCGAACGGCCGTCGCGGACCTGGCGATAACGGGGGTCGGCGACAACAGAAGCGGGCGCGACCGGTCCGTCGACGTCCCCGTCAACGAGAGCGCCTGGAACTACGACATCTGGAAGGTCCACGGCTACGGTGACGCGGCCGTCGTGTTCGACACCGCCGGGGGGTCGCTCGTCTCGTCCGTCCGGATGAACACGACGTCGAACGGCGTCGTCTCGCGCAACAGCCCCGGAACCGCGGTGACGAACCTCTCCCTGTACGGGACCAAGCGGTGGGAAGACGGGTTCATCGGCGTGGTCACGCTCGGGGGCCGGGCGGTCGTTCAGGACTCCGAGTTCTACGGCGGGAAGGTCGGCGTCTACGCCCACGAGTCCGACGGCGCCGTCGTCCGAAACGCGTCGATGGAAGGGATGATGGTCGGCGTCTTCGATTTCTACGGCATTCGGACGACGGTGCTCGATTCGAGCGTCGAGGACACGTGGAACGCCGTCTACGTCGAGCATCGCTCGTACGGCGCGGTCGTCGCCGGGAACGACCTCCGGAACAGTCGCAACGGCGTCCTCGTCACCGGGCAGGCGAACTACGTCGCGGACAACGTGGCCGTCCACAATCGGAACGGGATCAGCGTCCACGGGCAGTTCTCGACGTACGAACGGAACGTCTTGGCGAACAACGTCCGGGGGGTTCGCGTTCTCTCGTTCTACCCGACGAACACGGTGACCGAGAACGACGTTCTGGCGAACGAACGACCGGCCGAGATCGCCGGGTTCAACATTCAACACGTCTGGCGAGGGAACTACTGGGAGGGTGCGCCCGGCATCGACGGCGACGGCGACGGGCGGCTGTCGCGGTCCTACCGCGCGACCGGCGCGGTCGACGGCCGCATCGGAAGCGTCGATGGGACGCCCACTCTCGCCCGGTCGCCCGCGGTGACGTTCCTCCGGGAGTTACAGCAGGTCCTCCCGGGTCTCCGGTCCGGCGATATCGTCGACGCGCGCCCCCGCGCCTCTCCGACGCGTCCGGAGACCGTCCGGTGGGTCGAATCGACGTACGACGGCGTGGGGCGGCACTCGGACGACGACCCGTGGGACTTCAGGATGTGACGGTGGTGATCTAATCGCCGACGACTATCTTTCTGCGAGGAGAGAATCCCGCCGTTTACGGCGGGAGTGAATCCGACAACGCGGATGCCAACCACCGTCGATGGCAGGTTGGATATTCAATGCCAATCCACACTATTAAGTCGGTTTGTCTACATAGGCTATACATGGCGGTTGAGGACACTCGCACCTACGTTGGTTCTATCCAGAACCAGCGACAGGTCAGCGATGACCTCGATTCGCTCGGAGATTCCGCCTCAAAAATCTGGAACGTCGCACGCTGGACAGTCGACCGCATCTGGGACGCAACCGGCGAAATCCCAGATGAAGGCACGCTGAAAGCGTATATGAAGAACCAGTCATGCTGGAAAGATTTGAACGCACAATCCAGTCAGAAAGTCATCGAAGAACTTTCTGACGCTTTCCAGTCGTGGTTCGACCTGCGACAGAACGACCCAGAGGCAAACCCGCCCGGCTACCGCAAACACGGCGACACTCGACCGCATAGCACGGTCACGTTCAAAGCAGACGGGTTCAAACACGATCCCGAGAACAACCGCGTCCGACTCTCAAAAGGCTCGAACCTCAAAGAATCGTGGTCGGACTTCATCCTCTGTGAGTACCAGACTCGCCCGGACGTTGACCTTTCGGAGGTCAACAGGGTACAGAACGTTCGTGCCGTCTGGAACGGTGACGAGTGGGAACTGCACTTCGTCTGCAAAGTCGAACTCGAAACCACCGACTCCGTAGGCGACGAAGTGGCAGGTATCGACCTTGGCATCAAGAACATTGCCACGGTCGTATTCCCCAACGGATACGTGCTGTACCCCGGCAACACGCTCAAAGAAGACAAGCACTACTTCACTCGAGCAGAGTACGATACTGAGGGGGAGAACGGGCCCTCGGAGAAGTCGATGTGGGCACGTCGGAGACTCGCGGACCGTGAAACGCACTTCTACCACGCGCTTACGGATACCATCATTACGGAGTGTGTTGAACGCGGTGTTGGCACGCTCGCGGTGAGCTGGCCCGAAGACGTGCGAGAATCTGACTGGGGCAAGACTGGCAACAAGAAGTTGCACTCGTGGGCGTTCGACCGCATCTACCAGTACCTCGAATACAAAGGAGAGATTCGTGGCGTTGAGGTGCTGAAGGAAAACGAGTGGGACACCAGTAAGACCTGTTCACGGTGTGGTGACGACACGAAGTCGAACCGTGTCGAACGCGGCCTGTACGTTTGCTCGTCGTGCGAGTTGGTAGCCAACGCGGATTGCAACAGTGCGGAGAACATGCGACAGAAGATAACTCCGAGTCCTCACGGTGTGGATAGGAGTAACGGCTGTGTGGCACAGCCATCGATATGCCTGTTCGACCGCGAGAGCGGGACGTTTCGGACGAGAGAGCAGGCCGTGTCGTAGACCGGCAAATATCCCAACGTGCGGTACGGGAAGCCTCGCCGTAAACGGCGAGGAGGATGTCACTTCGGCATCCGCGGTGAAGAACTCTCGCCTCGCTCACCGGCCGCCGAGGTCGTTCCGGTGGGAACTACTAAGCAACCACGCGGCGAATCCCGGAACGGGAGGGTTCGATACACATGAGCGATTCCGAGGGCGACCGGGACGATCCGACGACGGTTCACTTCACCGATGGAACGGCGGAGGCGTACTCCGTGGTCGTGCGGCCGTACGACTCGAACTGGCTCTACGCGTTACGCCCGGACACGGCGGCGAACCACTGCGTACTCAACGCCGAGAACGTCACCCGTATCGAGGCCCAGACCGTCGCCCAACTCGAGGAGGGGGTCGGATACTGCGACTTCGACCGGCGCGACGGGATCGAGACCTTCGTCAGGCAGGAGAGCTGGATTGCGGTAGAGAACCACCGTGATTGATGGCTGCCGCTCGCGGCTGCGATACTACCGCCGCTGAACGCGCTCGACGGCGGCTCGCACTCGATGCCCAGTACCTCTTAATCGCCGTGCCCCGGTAATCATCGGCGATTCACTCGCGTACTGTCACCGTTCAGGGGCCGCTGCCGAAGTCCCGCCCCGGTCACTATGCCATCTGTATTATACAGGCCAAACTATAGGCTACCGGCGAGTAAACGAAAGGACGGGACGATATGAAATCATTCGTCATGAGGGAGATCGGGGAGACGGGCATCGTGGAGAAGGAGCGGCCCGACCCGGGTCCGGCGGACGCCGTCATCGAACCGACGGTCGGGTTGATCTGTACGTCGGACTGCCACACGGTTCACGGGGCGATCGGCGAACGCGAGGACCTCACGCTCGGGCACGAAGTCGTCGGCGTCGTCGACGAGGTCGGGAGCACCGTGGACGACTTCGAACCCGGCGACCGGGTGGCCGTCGGGGCGATCACCCCCGACTGGAACTCGGAGGCAGCCCAGGACGGGCACCCGTCGCAGTCGAACGGTCCGCTGGGGGGATGGAAGTTCGCCAACGTCAAGGACGGGACCTTCGCGGAGTACGTCCACGTCAACGACGCCGACGGGAACCTCGCGCACATTCCAGAGGACGTGACCGATCACGAGGCGGTCTACACGGCCGACATGTTGAGCACCGGCTTCGCGGCGGCGGAGAACGCCGACGTTCCGGTCGGGGGGACGGTCGCCGTGTTCGCCCAGGGGCCGGTCGGGCTGATGGCGACGAAAGGCGCTGCCTTGCAGGGCGCGGGGGAGATCATCGCCGTCGAGACCGTCGAACAGCGAAAGGAACTCGCCAGAGCGTACGGCGCCGACCACGTCGTGGACTTCGGCGAGGTCGATACGGTCGAAGAGATCACGGCACTGACCGACGGGCGGGGCGTCGATGCCGCTATCGAAGCGCTCGGTGCCGACGGGACGCTGCAGGACTGCATCAAAGTCACCAAACCGGGCGGGACCGTCTCCAACGTCGGCTATCACGGGGACGGCGAGTTCCGACACATTCCCCGCGAGGAGTGGGGCGTCGGCATGGCCGAGATCGACATCGTGACCGACCTCTGTCCCGGCGGGCGGCTCCGTATTCGGCGGCTGCTGCGAATGCTGGAGAACGACCGGGTCGACCCGACCGAGATGACGACCCACGAGTTCGCGTTCGACGAGATCGAAGAGGCGTTCCGGATGATGGACGAAAAGGAAGACGACGTCATCAAACCGCTCATCCGCTTCGAGTAGGCCCGTCGAACGTCCGTTCGGGCCGTTTTCGCACCGGCGTGCGATATCGGGGGGTCGTCCCCTCTGCAAACTCTGCTCTGTCTCCCCGCAGTTCACCTCTTATCGGCCGTGGGCCGCTTGGTCGCCCAGCGAAAAGACCGAGAAGACCGCTGGCCAGGGACTCACGTCGCGGCGGCGAACAGGACGAGACCCGTCATCGATACCGGGTGGAACCGAGCAAGATCAGCGGTACTTGGAGGCAATGCCGAACGTGACGGGCGAGAGTCGTCGCGGCCGGGAGACTTCGAAGACCTACGGCTTCGTCCCCGACTGTCCGAATCCGCCCTACTGGTCGCTGCTCGATTGTTGGTGGAACGGATACGAAGGCGATTGCATATCGTGCTTGATGCCGGTTGATTCCTCGATCCGAAACCTGTAAAACTCGTTTCCTTCCCTCTCGTTTGCCGTTTCGATCACCCCCGGCCGCCAGATGGGCATTTGAGCATCTGTGAGCTCCGATCGCTCCTCTTCGGAGAGTATCTCTATCGTCCCGGTTACGGAGACGCTCCGCCAGTGAAACATTTCGGCGTTGTACACGAGGAAGCTGGCGGGCTGGGACCGCGCGGAGAGGGCCGCCTTTCGACTCTCCTCCCCGACTACGTAAAAGAAATACAGGTGCGATCCCCCGTCGTATCCGTACGACATCGGGACCAGATATGGCGCGTCCTCCGTGGAAAGCCCGAGGACCCCCTGGCTCTGATTCCTGAGGAACCTCTCGATCTCTTCGTCCCCCATCTCTCGTAGCCCGTACTCGCTGAGATGCTCGATCGTCATCCCTACTCCGAGATTCCGGGGCGAGCTATATAATTTGTATCGGGTATTCTCTTATCATTTGCATCAGTGGATACGGACTCGCTTGGGCTCGTAAGTCCTCCTGGCACACCGCCGGGACAGGAGACGCGCGGTACCGCGAGTCAGTGTCCGCGTTCTCGGAGCGCGTTCATCGCGGTTTCCGCCCCAGTTCGTGATGCGCGAGTTGCGACGGTAGCCGCCAGCGCGGCCGGTGGTGACTTCCGCCGATCTCGGCGCGGCATATATTGATAGTTCCGGGCGGGATACTACAGGTATGACGTTCGTCGTCCCTTTCGACGGATCGGAGATCTCAGCCGCGGCTCTCGGCAGAGCCGTCGAGTACGGAAGCGTCCTTGACGAGGATACCGTGGCGGTGAGTATCGTCCCCGAGCGGAAACGGTACGCGAGGGAGAAAGGCTGGATCCGGGAGGGCGAGACGTACGACGTCGACGCCGTCATCGAGCAACTCAGAGAGCAGGTGAGCCGTCTCGCTCCGGACGCCACCTTCGAGCACGAGCGGATCCGGGAGTACCCTCCCTCGGAGGAGATCGCGGACCACATCAGGCGGATCGCCGCTCGACACGATCCGACTGTCATGTTCCTCGGCAGCGAAAACGTGGGCAGCGTCATCACTCCTCTGACGAGCGTCGCCGCCAACGTTGCCGCCGAGAAGACGTACGACGTCTACATCGTGCGCCATCGCTCGCCCCCGGAGATCGAGGAGTTGGCGGCTCGTTCGGAGCGCTCCGGACAGTCCGATTCGTAGCGGACCATTGCCGTCACGGCGGACCAGACGATCGATTCACCGTTCACACGGGGGCACGCAGCGACGGCTGCTTCCCGGGCGAGAAACGAGGTGACCGACGAGCCGCGACCGTACACGAACGGCGTCGACGCCGACGTTTCAGATACCGTATCGCTCCAACAGCCGGTCGGCGATGAACACCGCGCCACCGATGACGACCCAGAGTAACGGAACGACGGCGAGTAGTACCACCCAGTGTGGGGCCGGCGTCGTTGCGGTGGTATGTAGCTGGCCGACCACCGACGGCTCTGCGGTCACGAGCAAGTGACCATATCCCATCACGCGCGTTCCTCCGCCTCGCGGTCCCGGTTTCGCATCCCCGTACTGTAGACGTAGTACCCTGCGCCCACGAACAAGAGGCTAACCGCGATCCAGTGAGGGTTGTACTGTCCGCCGAGCGAGAGGGGTTCACCCCCCTGTCCGACGGGCTGGTGAAGGCCCAGAAGGGCGTGATCGACCACGGCGTCGAAGACGTCGAACACGCCGAGTCCGATCATTGCGGTACCGCCCAGCGGTCGCACGGCCAGCGGGACAGCGGTCCGGCGTTCCGCCTGCCAGAGAAGCCCCGCCCCCGTTCCCGCAATGATCACCATCCCGATCGAGAACACCCCGTCGGCGAAGACGTTGACTCGAAGGCCGTCCAGCGTGTCCATCGGGTAGATCCCTGACAGTAAGTGGTGCCACTGGAGGACGTGGTGAAGGACGAGCACGTCGATCAGTCCACTGAACCCGAATCCGAACACTCCCGCCGCGAAGAGCGCTCGTCGCGTCACTGCGGTTCGTGCGTGACCTCGTTCAGCGTTCGATCGTTCGGTCATTGCGTTCGTCGTTCGCTGTCCGCACGGAAAGTTCGGCAGGTCCGGGCTGCGATCGCGTTGACAAATCGACGCCGCCCTCTCCTTCATGTTGGCTCGTAGCGGAGGAGGCTTCGCGTCGGCGGGAAGCGTACTCGATGGCGCACCGCTTCGTCTGCTCGACGGCTCGTTCCGACGCTTCGCCGCGGGTCCAGATCGCCTCGGTGGTGACGGAATCCGCCCTGGTGGGGCTAACCCCCGTTTGCGGGTCGGGTTAGAGACGGCCGCCGAGCACCTTTGCCGCCGTAAGGATAGGGTCCCACGTCGTGTTGAACGGGGGCGCGTAAGCGAGGTCGTAGTCGGAGAGCTCGTCGACGGTCACCCGTTCGGTCACCGCCGCGACGAGGGAGTGGCTCCGGTGGACCGCCCCTTCCCCGTACTCTGAGACGAGACACCCACCGAGAACGCGACCGGACGCGCGGTCCGCAGTAAGTGTCACCTGTACTGTTCCGCCCTCGGGATAGTAGCCCGCGCGGGACTTCGCCTCGATAGTCTCGGTGACGGGCTCGAAGCCGGCGTCGGACGCTTCCTCGGGGTGAACGATGCCGGTTCGAGCCGCCTCGACGTCGAAGGCTTTGACGGCGGCGGTTCCCGCGACGCCGCCGCCGGAGGACGGGTCGCCGGCGACCGTTTGACCGACCGCTCGACCGTGTCGGTTCGCGGTCAGAGCCAATGGACTGAAAACCGGTTCGTCGGTCACGACGTGGGTGGCCTCGGCGCAGTCGCCCGCCGCGTACACGCGTGAGAGATTGGTTTGCCGATATCGATCGGTCGCGATGGCACCCGTCGGGCCGAGTTCGATCCCGGCGTCTTCGGCCAGCTCCGTCCGCGGCCGGACACCCGTTCCGAGGAGGACCATATCCACCGGAACTCGGGTGTCTCCCGTCACGACTGCCTCTACTGTTTCGTCACCGTCGAGTCCTTCGACCGCCGCATCCAGGTAGACTGCGACGCCCTGCTCTCGGAGATGCTCGGCGATGGCGTCGCTCGTCGGCTGACTGAACGTCTTGAGGATGCGGTCGCCGCGCTGGAAGAGGTGGACTTCGAAGTCGTTCGCCACAAGCGCTTCAGCCATCTCGATCCCGATATAACCGCCACCGACGATGCCGACCGGCCCGTTGCAGTTTTCGAGGTACTGACAGGCGGGCCCCCTATCGGGTTGGTGGAAATCCTCCTCGGACCGGGCCCGTGCGACGTATTCGCGCAGTTCCTTCCCGTCGGTCATCGACCCGAGCGTGTAGACGCCGTCGCGATCGACCCCGTCGATTGGCGGCACGACGGCATCGGCACCGACCGCGATGAGGAGGTCGTCGTACTCCTGAACGACCTCGCCGTCGGCACTGCGCGCGGTGACGACGCGTTCGTCGGGATCGATATCGACGACCTCGTGACCGACCCGGAGATCGATATTCCGGTTCTCGCGGAATTCCTCGGGCGTTACAGAGACGAGATCGTCGAGCGACTGGATCTCGCCTTTGATGTAGTAGGGCAAGCCACAGGCCCCGTACGAGACCCACGCCCCCTTCTCGAAGACGACCACGTCGAGGTCCGGGTCGTCCCGTTTCGCCTTGCTCGCGGCCGACATCCCGGCGGCGTCGCCGCCGACGACCACAAACGTACGCATACGGGAACTCCGACTGCGGTATTGAAAAGCCTGGGGCAAGGTCGGGGGACTCTGAGCGGATCTGAGGGGCATGGCGGTCGGAACTCCGTCTGTACAGCCCAGAATCATTTCTTCACTGTTTTCAGCGGAGCGGTGACGCCGGGAGAGACGACGAGCGTCTCCGAAATGACGGCGTACCCGCGGTGGAGTTCGCGGTTGGACCGATTCGGTCACACTGCCGCAGAGTGTACGACCGTCGACGCCCTCGTCGACGACAGAGAGCTTACGTCCGCCTGTCGGTGGTTCTGGCCTCCGAAACCCTGGTCAGTGTCCCACGCTGATCGACATCGCTGGATCCCCCACACCACCGGTACTACGTCGGAAGCACTCCGCCGAGCGGAGGAATACTTAAGAAAGGGAACCACGTAGTGTTGGGCGTGAATCCCAATATCGATGACAGAGATCGAGACGCACGACTCGTGACGGGCGGACTGCTGTCCGGTGACGGTCTCGCAAGCACCGCGGCGGCGCAGACAAGTCCTCCGTATGGGGTCATGGGCGTCGATACGGACGTCGCTCGGTAACGATGGAACGGTTTCAGAACACGGGGCAACCCGACTGGGACTGGTGGGGACGACTCTGGCCGACCCCCGGAGAGACACTGCGTCGCTTGGGTGTCAGGCCCCGAGACGCGCTCGCCGAGATCGGGGCCGGGAACGGCTATTTCACACTACCTGCGGCCCGGATAACCAGTCCGGCACCGGTGTACGCGCTCGACCTCGACGAGTCGCTTCTCGAGGAACTCGACCGTCTCGCCGACCGGCAGGACGTCGAGAACGTCGTCGCCATCCACGGCGACGCCAGAGATCTGGACAGCAACCTCCCGCGTGACGTGGATACGGTCCTCCTCGCGAACACGTTCCACGGGATCTCGGACCCCGAACCCCTCGTTCGCGCAGTCGCGGAGTTGCTCTCGCCCGGCGGGAGGTTTATCGTCATAAATTGGCACGACCGGCCGAGAGAGGAGACGACTGTGTTGGATGCGCCTCGGGGGCCTCCCACCGAGCTCAGAGTATCTCCCGCGGAGACGCGGCGCCTCGTCGAGGACGCCGCCTCGTTCGAACGAGTCCGTCAGGTAGAGCTGCCTCCCTATCACTACGCCCTCTGCTTCGAGCGGTAGGACTACCGAGGTCGTCGTTCGGGACTACGTCTGTCCCCGTACGGATTCGTGACGGCGCCATTGTGTTGCGAAATTATGTGAATAGACCACAATACTAATGCGCCCGATCCCGTCTGCGTATCTGTTTGGGCGACCGCGTTGCTGGCTATGGGCGAACGAGCGCAGGATTGTATAATCCTCACACAAGTCTTTTAACCGCATAGCGCCTAGGTGAGCGTGATAATAATGCCAGATTCGATGTCCGAACAACTCCAGCAAGACATGGAGTGCGAGGGGCTTCTCGAGTGTTTCCACGGGCTCAAGCAACTCGACAAGGAGTGCTTCCAGGCGCTCGTCAGCACCGAGGACCCGCTTACCGTCGACGAGATCGCCGACGCCGTCGACCGCGAACGGTCGACCGCGTACCGCGCCGTCCAGCGACTGCTGCAGGCCGGCTTCATCCAGAAAGAGCAGGTCAACTACGATCAGGGCGGCTACTATCACGTCTACAAGCCGACGGACCCCTCGAAGATCTCCGACGACATGCAGCGGATGCTCAACGACTGGTACGCGAAGATGGGCCAACTCATCCAGGAGTTCGAGACCAAATACGAGCAGCAAGACGCGACGACGCCCTCCGTCGAAGGCTGAACCGCCGTCCCGGTTGCGATCGTCTCTCCTTACGAGCCTGCTACGGCGTTCCTGCGGAAATCTCGACACGGAAGATACGCGATGCTGTGTCTCGCTGATCGCTCCCCCACATCTCGCGGAAGTTGACGAGGGGGTGCGGCAGCGCCCTCGTGGACTCGACTTGCGTTCTGGAGAAATCCTCGGTCGCTCTTAACGGAGCGGCTATCGACGGCTGACGGGTTCGCGGACACCTATTCGGCCTGAACTCAGAAGCTCAGAACGCATTTAGCGCCTGCCGCCCTACGTTTCTTCGATGGACGACTCAGCGCCGTCACGAACGCAGCCACCGATACATACGGCCCCGCGAACGTCGATCTCACAGAACCAGGGCAAGTTCAGGATCCACTTCAATTTCCCGGGGCGTACGCTCCCGGGTCACGACGACCACGGGTACGGCCCGCTGGCGACGGTCGTCGAGTCGTTCATGGACCCGGGGACGCTGATCCGGATGCACCAGCACCGCAACGAGGAAATCGTCTCGTGGGTGCCCGACGGCGTCATGCGCCACGACGACCGCCGGGGCAACGAACTCGTCACGGATCCGGACCACTTGATGGTGATGAACGCCGGCAGCGGCTTCTGGCACGCCGAGGAGACGTACGAGGACGACCCGCCGCTCCGGATGCTACAGATCTTCGTCCGCCCGCACAGTCTCGGCCTCGATCCCGCCATCCAGCACGAGCCGATTCCCGACGCGGTCCCCAACGAGTGGCGGCACCTGTTCGGCCCCGAGGACGGGGACGCGCCGCTGTACGTCCGGAACGCCGTCGACTTTTACGACTGCCGTCTCGACGCCGGCGCAACGGTTACGCTGCCCTCTCGACCCGGACGGGACATCTATCTCTACGTGTTCGACGGTGCGGTGAAGGCTGGCGACGGCGCGGCCGAGATCGGCTACACCGAAAGCGCGCTCGTGACGGCCGAGGACGACGTGGCCGTGACGGCCACCGAGCAGTCGACCGTCGTCGCGTTCAGTATCGATCCGGACGCCCCTATCACCCGACAGGGAACGATCGGTCGCTGAGCAGGGATTACGGTCACTACCGACATCCTCACTACCGACGCCGCTCGTGAGGGAGGACGACTACTTCGATCGAACGTTCCACTTCCGTCAGTGGTCACTAGGATCTCCCTGTCGACGGTTTGGCGTTGTAACACCTCAGACAACCAGCGCAGGCAGAGAGAGGCGTCATACGGGGTGCGATTTCCGGTCGGCACTTCTCGCCGACAGCTACGCTTGGTCGAGGGGGTCCTCGACGTCACCCATGATGGACTCGAACGCGTCGGTCACGGTCGCCAGACCGACGACGGCTCCGTCCTCGATGACGAGCGCGAGTTCCTGATTCTCCGCCTGGAACTGGTCGATCGCATCGCTCACGTCGGTGTCCGGGGACAGCGTCATCGGTGGGGCCGCCAACTCGGCGAAGTCGATGTCCCCCGACGCGAGGTCTTCGCGGTGTCTCGCGAACACGGGGAAGTAGACGATCCCCCGAAAGTCCGTTAGGTCCTCGCCGACCAACGGGTACCGCGTATGTGGTGTTTCCTCCATCCGGCGGAAGTTCTCCTCGGGGTCGGCGTCCGTCGACAGGGCGACGATCTCGTCGTCGGGAATCATGATGTCTCGGACCGGCCGCTCGCCGATCTGTAGCGCGTTCATCACCTCTTCGTAGCGTTCGTCCGTCAGATCACCCTGTTCGAGGACGCTCCCGAGGCGGTTCCGGAGGTCCGCCCGCGACTCGATGACTTCCTCTTCCGTTTCGAGCCACGCGCCGGTCATCTCGACGCCGAAGAGTCTGAGCGTCCCTTTCGCGATCCAATCGCCCAGCGTGATGACCGGCGAGATGAGCCGGTTGAACCAGTACAGGGGGGTCGCGCCGTATCGACACACCAGCCGGGACCGTTCGACGCCGAGATAGGTCGGCGTCTGTTCACCGTGGGTGAGATGGAGGAGGTTGATGATCAGGAACGCGATGATCCCCCCCGTTCCGATCGCGGCGAGAGCCGTGTTCTCGAACAGCGGCTCGAACAACGCCGCCAACGCCGGTTCGGCGACGATACCGACCGCGATACTCGACGCGGTGATTCCCACTTGACAACTCGTCAGGTAGATCTCGAGGTTATGAGTCATCTCCCACGCCCGCTCCAGCGATAGGTTGTCTCCGACGAACTCCTCTTCCGAGTACTGCCGAGCACGGGTCAGCGCGAACTCGATCGCGACGAAAAAGCCGTTCGTGAGAATCAGTAAGACCCCGGCGATCAGCCGTCCCGTGATCTCGAGCGTATTCATCGCCATGGTGTCCGGATGAGTTTATCCCGGAGTGACGCGTTTAGATGTGTTGCTTCCGTAGCCCTGAGTACTCTCTTCCGGCTGGAGCTCTCGTTGACCGGTTCGAACCATCCGCCAAGAGTCGTCCTCGCGTGCGGAGAAACAGCGAACTTCGAATCCGTCTGTATCTGCGCCGTACGTAGTCGCCTGCGGGATACGTACCTCGATAGGTCAGCCCGTGGACTAAACCGACACCCATTTCCTGCCCGACTTGAATCCATCAGTGGGATGCACAAAATCACGAACAGCGGGTGGGTCGAGGTGATCACCGGGTGTATGTTCTCCGGGAAGACCGAGGAGCTCCTCCGCCGGCTCCGCCGGGCCGAGATCGCCGGTCAGGACGTCGCGGCGTTCAAGCCCGCGCTGGACGACCGCTACGGCGAGGGGACCGTCGGAACGCACAACGGTCGCCAGTGGGACGCCACCGTGGTCGACCCCGAGGAGGAGATCTGGGAGATCCCCGACCATCTCAACGGCGAAGAGGTCGTCGCTATCGACGAGGCAAACTTCTTCGGCGAGGGGCTGATCGAGGTCTGCGAGCGGCTGGCGGCCGACGACCGGCGAGTCATCGTGTCGGGCACCGACCAGACCTTCCGCGCCGAGCCCTTCGAACCGCTGCCGCGGCTCATCACGCTCGCCGAGTACGTGGACAAGTATCAGGCCATCTGCGCCCAGTGCGGGGAGCCGGCGACCCGCAACCAGCGACTCATCGGCGGCGAACCCGCTCACGTCGACGACCCGACCATCATGGTCGGCGCCGACGAGTCCTACGAGGCGCGATGCCGGAACTGCCACACGCTCCGGACCGACTAGGTCGGGCGCGAGTGCGCCGCGACGGGGCGGATCGAGATCGCCCAGACCGGCCGTGAGCCACGAGATTCGCGGCTATCACGCTTCGCGCTCGGAGGTCTGAACTCTTCTATCTCCCTGTGACCGCCGTCGCGATCCGCACCGACGAGAGCGCTGACGGCGATACCGTTCACCGGTTCGGCCGATGCGGAACCCCGCCGTGACACCTCCGTCCCCTCACGGCGAGGGAGTACTGTCGGGACGGAGGGCGGCGATCACCTCTCGGAGGCAGGCGTACTCGGAGTCGGTGTACGCGAGGACTTCGACGTCCGTCAGCGTCGACGGATCGTGGCTCCGGACCGCTTCGCACACTATCCGCGCACCTTCGGCGAACTCGTACCCCTCAGTTCCGGTCCCGAGTACCGGGAGCACCAGCGACTCACAGCCCGCTGCCTCTGCTTTCCGTAAGGCGTTCCGAGTCGCGGCGCGAATGCTCTCCGCGGAGGCTTGTTCGCTCCCGTAACTTGGCGTGGCAGCGGCGTGAAGGACGTAGTCGGCGTCGAGGTCGTACGCGTCGGTGACGGCCACTTCGCCCAGATGGAGCGGGGTCTCGGCCCTCGCTTCCTCGGCGATCGGCCCGTCGGCCGCGCGACGGAGCGCGCTCGCGACGCCGTCCTCCATCCGCAGGTTCGTCTCCGCGGCGCTCACAAGGGCGTCCGCCTCCCGATCGGCTATATCTCCACGTGCGGCGGAAAATTCCATACCGCCGACACGCGCTCGGAACGGGTATACATTACTACCACGCCAGAATTGACCATCTCTCTCCCCCCTGACAATCCACTTTATGAAGACTTTTCAATCTGAGCTCGAAAGGGACGGACAGCGGGATGGGATAGCCCGGATATTCCGTCAGACTCATGATCTGAAGAGCGGTGGTTCAAATCCACCTCCCGCTATCTACCTGTGGTCGATACCGCGGAACGGCAGCCAGAGTCCATCGAACGGCACGGGACGAGGTTAGACCAGCTGGATGGTGTTCCCGTTACTCGTCACGTGCAGGTCGCGGCCTAGTTCGTACCCTTCCTGTCCGGCGAGGTCGACGTAGCCGGAGAAGCCACTCATGTCCTGGTGGGCGGGGATGACGTGCTGGGGCTGGAGCGCGTCGAGCATCTCGTAGTGGCCCTCCTGACGGAGGTGACCGGAGACGTGGACGTCGTCGTAGATTCGCGCTCCCTGCATCTTCAGCAGGCGCTCGGACTGGTAGCGCTGGCCGACGTTGGTCGGTTCCGGGATGACCCGGGCCGAGAAGATCACCTTGTCGCCGTTATCGATCTGGTAGGGCGTCTCGCCGCGGCCCATCCGGGTGAGCATCGCGCGCGGTTCGCCCTGGTGGCCCGTCACCACGGGCAGGAAGTTCTCCTTGCCCTCCTTCATGATCCGCTTGAACGCCCGATCGACGGACTGACGGTGGCCGAACATCCCGACGTCGTCGGGGAACGGGGTGCCCAGCTTGTCGGCGGTACCGGAGTACTGCTCCATCGAGCGGCCCAGAAGCACCGGCTCGCGACCGATCTCCTTCGCGAACTCGACGATGCTCATCACGCGCGCGATGTGGCTGGAGAACGTCGTCGCGACGATGCCGCCGTCGTAGTCCTCGAGGCTCCGCATCACGTCTCGGAGTTGTTCTCGAGCGACTGCCTCGCTGGGCGTTCGGCCCTTCTTGTTCGCGTTGGTGCAGTCCTCGATGTAGCAGAGGACCCCGTTGTCCTCGCGGCCGATCTCCCGGAACCGCTTCATGTCGATGGGGTCGCCCAGCACCGGCGTATGGTCCATCCGCTTGTCGAGACCGTACACGACTGCTCCCTCCGGCGTGTGCAGGACGGGGTTGATCGCGTCGATGATGGAGTGAGTGACGTTGACGAACTCGAGTTCGCAGCGCTCGCCGATGCTCATCGTCTCGCCCGCCTCCATCGCGACGAGCTCGTTTTCCATCTCGAACTTGCTCTCGTCCTGTATCTCCTCCTTGACGAGTTCGAGTGTGAACGGCGACGCGACGATTGGCGCGTCGTAGCGGTGGCCCAGTTTCGTGATCGCCCCGATGTGGTCGAGGTGGCCGTGGGTCGGTACGATCGCTTTCACCTCGCCTTCGAGGTCGGACATGATGCGGTCGTCGGGGATCGCGCCCATGTCGATCAGGTCGAGGCTGTGCATCTGCTCGGTTCGAACGTTGTCGTGAATCAGTACCTGGGAGAGGTTGAGTCCCATGTCGAAGATGACGATGTCCTCGCCCGCACGGACGGCAGTCATCTGGCGGCCGACTTCCTCGTAGCCGCCGATAGTTGCGATTTCGATTTCCATGATTTGGGTCCGATCAGGGCGGTCCCAGGATCCGTTACGGGTCCCATCCGGTCAGGGAGAGCGGGCCGGAAAACGAGTTCACGGCTCGACGCCGTCGAATACGCGGACCCGCTCGGGGACAGCACGTCTTTCGGCTACGTGAACCGTGGGCCTCACGGTATAAATACCCAGTGACCCATAGGGCTCGCGATTCGGCAGCGCTGCCCTCGGCGATCGGTTTTAGACGGACTATCGCGTACGATCGCGCATGGAGTTCACGGTCGTCCGAGGCGATATCGCGAACGAGAGCGCCGACGCGCTCGTGAACGCTGCCGGCACGAGCCTCCGGATGGGAAGCGGGGTCGCCGGCGCGCTCCGGCGCGGTGCCGGCGGACCGATCAACGAGGAAGCCGTCTCGAAGGGACCGGTGGACCTCGGCGAGGTCGCCGTCACCGACGCGTACGACCTCGACGCCGACTACGTCCTCCACGCCGCCGCGATGCCTCACTACGGCGACGGGCGCGCGACGACAGAGAGCATCCGCGACGCGACGGTCAACGCGCTGGAGAAGGCCGACGAACTGGACTGCGAGTCGGTCGTCCTCCCGGTACTGGGGACGGGCGCGGCGGGGCACTCGTTCGAGGAGGGGGCCAGGATCGTCTGCGAAGCCGTACGGGGCTACGACTCGTCGACCCTCGACGACGTTCGGGTGATCGCGTACTCCGAGAGCGAGTACGGGACGCTCGAACGCGTCGCCGACGAAGTCCGCGCCGAGTGATCGAACCGGGGAGGTCGCTCCCCCCACAGTTCGTCCTCTCAACGCGGCGATGTCGGACGGTGACGACCGCTCGTCGGTTGGAACTCGAACTCGAGGTGGCCTTCGGCCGTTCGGGTGACCCAGAGGACGCCGTCGACCAGTTCCGTCAGCGCCGCCATCGTCGCCTCGTCGTGGGCGGTGTAATCGACGCCGAGTATCGTGAGCCCGCTCCCGGTCCGGAGACCGATAACCCGCTCAATGACGGAGCGGACGCGGCTCATCGGGGCGTTTTCGAGCATCGGCGTCAGCGAGCGGACGACGAGGTGACGCGTTCCGCTCGACGGGAGTCGGTTGCCGTCGAGATCCGAGATCGCCAGCACCAACCGTTCGAGATCGCCTGGCGACGGCACGAACACCACCGGGGTCTCGTCGTACAGCGCGTTCAGGTACTGCCGTTCCGAGGCCGCGTCCACGATCCCGATCGACTGCGGACCGGAGTCCGTTCGGACGGCGTCGTAGGCGGCCAGCGTCCGATCCGCGCTCTCTGTCGTCGTCACGATCATCGCGGCGTCGTCGGGGCCGCCGAGTCGGTGTAGCGCGCGGAGGCCGAGCGCATACGTCGATGGTTCTACCGTCCCCGCGATCAGCACGGTACCCGGAGCGACATCACTCGGGAACGCGTCGGCTCCCACCGTATCTCGGTCGAGCGCTTCGGTGGTTTCGTCCACCGTTAGCCGTCTCCCAGCGGTCGAGCGCCGTTCGGCGTCCCGGACAGTCGTGCGACAGTTTCCTCCGGGTAATAGCGGGCCTCGCAGGCCGGGCACTCGACGACGGTGACCTCGCCCACCCAGTCGGTCGCGACGGAAAGCTCCCGCGCGTACACCGTTCGATCGACGAGTTCTGTCCCACAGTCCGAACACGGAATATCTGTTTCCTGAATCATGGTCGTGGCGGTACGTGTTCTGGCCCGTCGCGGTTCCCACCGCTGTCCGTGGAACGGGCAGCCGGCACGGCGCATCTCAGAGCAGTGCCATCGGGGACGAACCCGCCGTCGGGACAGACCGATGGGCGAACGAAGAAAGACGGGACCGAATCCCTATACGTTAGTCCTTTCTTCGATGAGCGTAAGTATGTTTTGCCGCTTCCGCCGCGCCGCACGGTCGACTGGTCTCGGTCGCGCGGCGACCTCACCGCCCCGTCAGTCGCCGCGGTCGGGCGGTTCGAGGTCCGCGTTCGAGCCCGGCGCACGGATCTCGGCGATAGCTCGCCGCATGGTGTCGCGACTGACGATCGTGAACCCCGCGGCGACCGCGAGGAACCCGACGACCGTCGCGGCCTCGATCGATCGACCGAAGACGAGCACCGAGACGAACGTCGCCGAGACGGGTTCGAGATACGCCACGAGCGTCGTCTCCGTCGCGCCGACGCACCGGACCAGCCGGAAGTACAGGAGGTAGCCCCCGGCGCCGGCGACCAGCGTGATGTACAGGAGCGCCCCGAGGCCGACCGGCGTCATGGACCGGATGGGGGGCACTGATTCCCCGCGGAGGACGGCCCCGCCGAACAGCAGGGCCGCGCCGACGAGCATTGCCCATCCCTGCAGCGCTTCCGACGGCAGGTCCCCGTCGAAGAGCTGAACGGAGACCGAGCCGACGGCGAACAGCGCCGTTCCGAGGAACACGAGCCCGACGCCGATGGCTCTCGACGGGAGGGCCGCGGCCCCGAGCGACGGCTGCGAGATGACGACGACGCCGGCGAGCCCCAGACAGAACCCGCAGACGTCGGACAGGCCCCGCGATTCGCCGAGGACGGGAACGGCGACGAGCGCGGCCACGACCGGCGACATCGTCGTCACGACCGCGGCGACCGCTCCCGAGACGTACTGCGTGCCGACGTAGAGCCCGCCCTGATACCCGCCGAACACGAAGCCGCCGACGACGGCGACGCCGAGGACTTCGCGTCGCGCTCGCGGCAGCAGCCGGTCGGTCGTGGCGGCCGCGTAGGCGAGCACGATACCGCCGGACACGGCGTATCGGATCCCCGCCGCGCCGAGCGGCGGCAACTGCGACACGACGACGTCGATAGCCGGGAAGCCGGCCCCCCAGAGGAGCCCGAGTCCGACGATGGCGAGGCCGGCCGGGACGCGGAGCCGCGTCCGGTGTTGCGCTATCATGTTCTGGTAGCGCTCGATACTCCCCGAATCGCTAATAATGGCGCTAAGGCGGCAGTCTCTCGGCGGGATCCCGGAAAATCCGGAACGAATTCGATTCCACGCCGACCTGAGGGGTGATACTCGAAACCATTACGAAACCGGGGATGTCACACCGCACATGGACGAGAAAGACGTTCGAATACTGAAGGCGATGGAAGACCTCGAAACGACGAGCACGGACGCGGTGAGCGACGCGACCGGGATCCCGGTCTCGACGATCCACTATCGACTCAACAACCTCCGGGAAGCGGGCGTCGTCCGGAACGACCGCCTGGACGTCGACCTCGACGAACTCGGGCTGGGCGTCACGATCCTCGTCGAGGTCTTTACCAAGGACGACCGGTCTCACACCGAAAGCGGCGAGGCGATCGCCGACATCGAGGGCGTGACCAAGGTGTTCTTCACAATGGGCGGCACGGACTTCATCGCGCTCGCGAGACTTCCCGACAGCGACGCCGTCGAGCGGCTCGTCTCGGACTTCGAGGACCTCGACGAGGTGGCGCGGACGAACTCCACCTTCGTCATCGAGCGCGAACTCGACAGCCACTATCCGCTGCAAAACTACTCTGCGGGGACGCTGGTCGACGAACTCGTCGACGAGTAGTCCTCAGAGCGGTTCCCACCCGCGGGGGGAGTGGTTCAGGCGGTCGCACCCGTCGTCCGTGACGACGATCAGATCCTCGATGCGGACGCCGAACTCGCCGGGGAGGTACACCCCGGGCTCGACGCTGAACACCATCCCCGGTCGCAGTTCCGTCTCGTTCCCGTCGGTGATAAACGGCGCCTCGTGGACGTCCAACCCGACGCCGTGACCGGTGCGGTGAGTGAAGCGCTCGCCGTAGCCGCCCTCCTCGATCACTGACCGAGCGGCGGCGTCGATAGACTCCGCGGTGACTCCGGGTTCGACAGCGTCGACGCCAGCCTCCAGCGCGTCGTGTACGGTCTCGTGAACGTCCTCGAACTCGGCCGGCGGCGAACCGTCGAACACCACAGTTCGGGTCTGGTCGGCGGGATAGCCGTCGACGCTGCCGCCGAAGTCGAGCACGACGGGGTCCCCGGGCTCGATGACGCGGTCGCTCCGCCTGTGGTGGGGGTGAGCGCCGTTGGGGCCCGACCCGACTATCGTCTCGAACGCCGGCCCCGAGGCACCGGCTTCCCGGAGTCGCCGGTCGATCTCGTCGGCGAGTTCGCGTTCGGTCATCCCCACGGCGTCCGCCCCCATCGTTCGGATCGCCTCGCTGACCTCGTCGGTCAGCGCGCCCGCCTCGCGCATCGCGGACAGTTCGCGGTCGTCCTTCTCCATCCGGAGCGGGTCGAGCACGTCGCTGGCGAGGCCGAACGTCGCGTCGGGCAGCAGCGACCGGAGATCGAGGACGAACGTCGCCCACATCGCGTCGTCGAGGAGGACTGTCCCGTCGTCGAACGGGAGGTCCCGGAGCACCGATTCGAGAATCGGTCGCGGACCCGTCGAGTCGTCCCACGTCCGCACGTCCGAGACCCAGCTCTCCCCTTCGATCTGTTCCCGGTACATGGTCGGCGCGACGAAGACCGGGTCGCCGTCGCGCGGGAGTAACAGGAGCAGGTGGCGCTCGCTCGGTTCGTCGGAGAAGCCGGAGAGGTACAGCATGTTCGACCCCGCCGCGAGGACCACCCCGACGACGTCGTTCGCCTCCATCTCCGCCTGACACCTGCGCGTACGTCGTTCCAGCGCGTTCTCCATGGTTGTCGTCTCCGCGGACCGCGTAATGAATCTGTGTGTCTCGCGCGGGCCGATCGCGGTCGGCGGTGGCGGTCGACTGTCGCGACCCGGCGCGTCACCCTCGTCGGCCGACACACGGTGCAAAGCCCCATACTCCTGGGCGTCCCACGATGAACTATGACACTCGACGTCGAGACGCCAGATCCGCCGTCGCTCAGCGGTGCACAGGACCCGGGGGACTACGACGCCGTCGACGAACCGGTGGACACCGGCGACGACTACCGTCGCGAGGCGCTGGCGGAGTTCCTGGAGAGCGGCGCCTGGGACGACGCCTTCGACGACTGGGCGGACCGCACGTACCTGACCGAGGCCGAGTTCCGGGCAGTCCTCGACGCGGACCTGATCGACGAACTGGACTTCTACTGGAACCCGTCTGCCGAGGACGTGGGCTACCGAGCGCCGAGCGTGCCCGTCGATCTGCCGGCGACGCCCGACCTCGACAGGAGCGACGTCCGCGGCATCGAGGAGGAACTGGACGACCTCGCCCGCACCGTGAGCGAGGTGCTCGAAAACGACTACATCCACCGCAGCAGCGAGGAGTTCGGCTACGACTGGGAGTGAGGCAGGGCCGCCGGGAGGACGGACTCCCGTTCGAACCCTCCGCCGACGTCGTCTCCGATCCCGAGCAGGTCCGCGACGGTCGGGGCGACCGACCGCACGTCGACTGTCTCGGGGAGCGACGCGTCGGGCGCGGCCGGTCCGCCCAGGCCGAACAGCGGGAGGGTATCCTTGTCGACGCGACCGTGGGACCCGCCGACCTTCGACGGGTCCAGCGACGCCAGTCCCGACTCCCCGACGAACAGCTCGCACGGATCGAACCCGGGTTTCGCGTGGATGTCCATGTCGGTCGCGTACGGCGGTCGCTCTCCGCCGTCGGGCCACCAGTAGTACTGGAACCAGGCGTCGCGCTCGGCGATCAGGACGAGGTCGCCAGCGTCCTCGTGGTCGACCGCCCGCGCTTGCTTGCCGTCGTCGTCGAGGATCTCGGCGATACCGGAGAGCGGTTCGAGGACGTCGCGGACCGCCGGCAGGACGCCGTCGTCGGCGTAGACGTGCGCGACCTGGTGGTCGACCATGGCGAACGCCGCGGACTCCGCCAGGTCCACGTCGCCGTCGTCGGCCGTCGCGAGCAGGCCGGCCGCTCTGAGCGCTCGGTTCGGGAAGACGGGTGTGTCGACGTCGTGGAACCCGTACTCGCTGCAGACGGCGACCGCCGTCTCGTCCCAGCGGCCGTCCGTCCGGAGCGCGTCGAGGAACTCCTCGAACATGCCGTCGACGGTTTCGAGGGCCGCTTGCAGGACGTCCGATCCGGCCCCGTCGCGCAGGCCGGCGTAGTCGAGGTGGGGGACGTACACCCACAACATGTCGGGGTCGTACCGCCGAACGCTCTCTCGGGCGGCGTCAAGGATCCACTCGGTGCTCTCCTCGTTCGCGCCCGGCCCCCAGTAGCGGTGCAGCGGGAAGTGGCCGAGCTCCTCCCGGAGGTCGTCGTAGAACCCGTCCGGGTTCGTCCAGCAGTTCATCTCGACCAGGTCGTTGTTCTCGTCCTCTATCGGCGACGGCGTCACGGCGACGTCGGCCGAGGTCCCGATCAGGTGCTGGAAGAAGAACGCACCGGTGGTCAGGTCCGTCTTCTCGGTCGCCGCCTCCCAGAGCCGGGTCCGCCCGTCGCGGTCACGCTCCCAGAAGGCCGCCTCGTCGGTCTCCCTGTCGTACTCGCCGCTCGCCACGTCGCCGTGGGTCCGCGGCGACCGGCCCGTCGCGATGGTCGTCTGCGCCGGGACCGTCAGCGCGGGGAACCGCGGGCGCAGGTCCGCGGCGGTCCCGTCGAGCAACTCGGCGAGGTTCGGCATCGATTCGAGGTGGTCCGCTCGCAGCCCCACGACGTCGAGGACCACGACGCGTTCCGCCTCGGCCGTTCCGTCGTCCGGGCCGCGATTCGATGGGGGAGTCACGGTACCGTCTCGTCGTCCGCGTCGGATGTTTGTTATCCGACGTATACCCGCCCGGAGCGGCACGGTATGCGGTTCCTTACGAGGATATCACATGTGATAACTGATTATATTGGCTATAACAAAGGTCGGTCTCGTCGCCCCGTCGTCCATGCGGATAATCGACCCCCACATGCACATGGTGTCGCGCTCCGCGGACGACTACGAGCGCGCCCGGCGGGCCGGCATCGAGTGCTGCATCGAACCGGCGTTCTGGAGCGGGACGGACAAGCGCCACGCGGAGTCGTTCTTCGACTACTTCGAGCACATCATCGACTTCGAGACCGACCGCGCGGAGCGGACGGCCGGCGTCGACCACTACGCCACCATCGGACTGGAACCGAAGGAGGCGAACTACCCCGAGATGGCCGAGCGGGTCCTCGAACGCCTCCCGGAGTACCTCGACCGCGAGAACGTCGTCGGCGTCGGCGAGATCGGCCTCGACCAGGGGACCGAGGCCGAGGAGTGGGCGTTCCGCGAGCAGCTGCGGATGGCCGAGGAGCGGGAACTACCCGTCATCGTCCACACGCCGCACACCGACAAGCCCGAAGGCACCGAGCGTCTCGTCGAGATGATCCAGGAAGAGGACGTGACCGAGGAGCGGATCCTCATCGACCACAACACGGAGAACACGATCGACATCTCGCTCCGGACGGACTGCTGGATCGGCTTCACCCTGTACCCCGGCAAGATTCCCGCCGAGACAGCGATCGACCTGCTGGAGGAGTACGGCACGGACAAGATGATCTTCAACAGCGCCGCCGACTGGGACCCCTCGGACCCGCTCGCGGTGCCGAAGGCGCGGGACCGGATGCTGGACAGGGGGTGGGACCGCGAGGAGGTGCGGAAGGTCGTCTTCGAGAACCCGTACCGGTTCTTCGACCGCTCTCCGAACTTCGACTACGAGCCATGAAGTTCGGCTTCTCCACCAACGCCTTCCGGGAGTACGACCTCGACGAGACGATCGAGGTCCTCGCCGACGCGGGGTACGACGGCGTCGAACTCCTGCTCGACGAACCGCACCTCTACGCCTCCGAGGCCGACGAGGAGTCGATCGGGGCGGTCGAAGACGCGCTCGATCGGCACGGCCTCGCCGTCAGCAACTGCAACGCGTTCATGCTGACTGCGATCGAGAGCATCCACCGGCCCTCGTTTATCGAGCCCGGAACGTCGTACCGACGCCGCCGGATCGAGTATACGCTCGACGCGCTCGACGTCGCAGCCGCGCTCGACGTGCCGCACGTCTCCATCGAGCCCGGCGGACCGATCCCGGAGGACAAGTCCCGCGAGTGGGCGATGGAGACGTTCCTCGACGGCCTCCGCGAGGTCGCCGCGAAGGCTGAGTCCGTCGGCGTCGACGTGCTGGTCGAACCCGAACCGGACCTGCTGATAGAGACGCCCGAGCAGTTCCTCGACCTCGTCGAGCGCGTCGACTCGCCGCGGGTCAAGTGCAACTTCGACGCCGGGCACTTCTTCTGCGTCGGCGAGGACCCCGCGGAGCTGGTCGAGATGCTCGGTGAGTACTCCCCCCACTACCACATCGAGGACATCCCCGCCGACCGGACGCACGAGCACACGCAGCTCGGCGACGGCGCGATGGACGTCGACGGCTTCCTGACCGCGCTCGACGACAGCGGCTACGACGGGTTCGTCACCGTGGAACTGTACCCCTACCAGGAGACCGCCGCGGAGACGGCGCGCGGGGCGATGCGGTTCCTCGAAGAGCGCGGGTGGGCGTAGATGGGCGGGGCGGCGACCGCGAGGCGGCGACCGTCGCTGTCCGCGGTCGCCGCGCTCGTCCGGGTACCGAACCTCTTCACCGCGCCGCCAGACGTGATCCTCGGCGCGGCGCTCGCGGCGGGAGCGGGATCCGGGGTGGCGCCGCGGACCGTCGCGGGGCTCGCGCTCGCATCAGTGTTCCTCTACGCTGGCGGCACGGCGCTGAACGACGCGTTCGACGCCCTGCGGGACGCCGACGAACGACCCGAGCGACCGATCCCGTCTGGAGAGATCTCCCGTCGGACGGGTTTCGAACTCGGCGCGCTGTTTCTGGTTCTCGGCGTCGCGACGGCCGGCGCGTCGGCGGGCCTCGCGGGCGGGACGATCGCGGCGGCGACCGCCGCAGGGATCCTCCTCTACGACGGCGCACTGAACGGCGGGACGTTCGGCTTTCTCGCCATGGGCGCCGTTCGCGGTCTGAACGTCGTTCTCGGGACCGCGGCCGGCGAGGGGCTGCTCCCGCCTCGGTGGTACCTCCCCGTTGTTGCAATCGCGGTGTATATCGCAGCCGTGACCTTCATGGCCGCGGACGAGGCCCGCGACGGGAACCGTTCGGCGGTCGCGGTCGCCGCGGTGGCCACCATCGCTGCCGCGCTCACCGCTGGCGTTCATCTCGGTCTCGCGCGCGCCGGTCCAGCGGCGGCCGCCGTCGGACTCGGTCTCGCCGGCTGGTTCCTGATCAGGACCGGCGCTGCCCTCCGCGCCGCTTACGCCGACCCGTCTCCGTCGACCGTCGGACCCGCCGTGGGGACGTGCGTCCTCGGCCTCGTTGCGGTAGACGCCGCCTACGCCGCCGCGTCGGGCCTCGTGTGGGCCGGGGCGGCGGTCGCCTTTCTGGTCCCAGCCGTCTGGCTCGCACGCCTGTTCGACGTGTCATAGTGCGCCGCGTTCGACGACGTGTCGGGACGGTCGGCCCGTCATCGAAACGCCACTGTTTAAGTCACTTCACGACCGAATGTCTCTCGGTGCTCTGACGCCGTGCTAGGATCGCACGGCTTCGACGGGCACCGTCTTACAGTGATACCGCATCGCCCGTGAGCCGGTCGCTTCGCGCTCTTCTCGTGTCGAAACCGGCGTCGAGACGGCGAACTACCACTCTGCCAGACCCGCGCGTCCCGTGAAACGCCGCCGCGATCAGAGGACTGACTGCGCCAGTCCGAGGAAGATGAAGAATCCGAGAACGTCCGTTGCGGTCGTGATGAAGATCGTCGCCGAGGTAGCCGGGTCCTTCCCGATCTTGTCCAGGATGAGGGGGATGGCCGTTCCGAAGAAGCCGGCGATGATGAGGCTCAACACCATCGACACCCCGAGAACGAGCCCCAGAAGCGGACTCCGGTTGAACACCGAGGCGATGATCGCGACGAGCACGCCGGTGATGGCCCCGTTGGCGGCGCCGGCGATCACCTCGTTTATCACGGCGCGGCCGCCGGTCGACAGTGATATTTGGCCGAACGCCAGCCCGCGAACCGTGACGGCCATCGACTGGGTGCCCGCGTTCCCGCCCATCCCGGCGACAACCGGCATGTACACCGCGAGCAGCGTGAACGCCGCGATGGTGTCCTCGAAGAAACCGACCGCCCCCGCGGCGAGAAACGCCGTCCCGAGATTGATGATGAGCCACTTGTACCGGTTTCGAACCTTCGAGAGCGGCCCGTCGAGGACGCTCTCTTCCTCCTGCACGCCCGTGAACTCGTACAGCGTCTCGCCGGCTTCCTCCTCGATGACCCGGAGGAGGTCCTCGGCGTAGATGACGCCGAGGATGCTGCCGTCGCCGTCCAGCACCGCGACGGAGCTCTCCGGGTTCTCCCGGAACACGTCGACGACGTCCGTGTCGGCGCTGTCGTACGCGACCGTCGGGGTCTCGTGGACGTGTTCGCGGAGGTCGATCTGCCCCTCGTCAGTCAGCGCCAGCGTCTGTCCGGGCAGTTCGCCCAGGAGGTCGTCTCCCTCGGTGACGAAGATGGTCGGAAACCTGTCGGTCCGGTCCTCGTGACGCTGCACGCGCCGCGCGACCTCCTCCACGCTCCGGTCGACGCCGACGGTGACGTAGTCCAAGTGCATCAGCCCGGCCGCGCTCTCGGGACTGAACTGGAGGAGAAACTCCACTTTCTCCTGGCGGTCCTCGTCGAGCCGCTGTAACACCTCGTCCCGCGTGGTCTCGTCCGCCAGCACGAGCGCGTCGGCTACCTCGTCCGGGTCGAGCCGACGAACGAAGTTCAGGAGCTCCTCCCGATCCATGTCCGCGACGAGCGACTCCCGAACCGATTCGGGTAACTGAAAGAAGACCTCTCGTTGCCGCCCTCGCGAGAGCTCGACGAACTCCGCAGCCGGCGTCGGCGACGTGGCGATATCTCGCTGCGCGTCGGCCAACTGGTCGGCCATACTCCTTGCCCATCTGCCACTGACTAAATACTTGCGTCGGGTCCGGTCGCCGCACCTGCGCTCGGCCCGGCGAGGCTGAGTAGAGAACGCCTACGTCATCCTGTACCTCTCTCACGGGGTGTTTGCGGGGGTCGTAGTCGGTCCGCTTCTGAACGGCTCCTTCGAACCGTAGGCGGCGTATATTTTACCCCTGTCGGGTCGCAGACCCGTCCGGTTAATTATGTCTTCGAGCGTAGATCTGGCGTTCTCGACGAACGCCTACACCGAGTACGACCTCGACGAGGCGGTCAGACGGGTCGCTGCGTACGGGTACGACGGCGTCGAACTGCTCTGCGACGCGCCCCACGCCTACTTTCCCTCGTTCGAGACGGAGGACCGACGTGCCCTCGTCGACGCGCTCGACGAGACGGGGATCGCCGTGTCCAACGTCAACGCCAACACGGCGATGGGGTACTACGACGACGCGCCGCCCTCGGCCTTCTTCGACCCGAGCATCGTCACGGCCGACGAGGAGGACCGACGGTGGCGCGTCGAGTACACGAAACGCGCGATCGACCTCGCCGAGCGCGTCGACTCGCCGGCCGTCAGCGTCGCGACCGGTCGCCCCCTTCCCGGGACCCCGCCGGCGGAGGCGCACGAGTACCTCCGCGAGTCGCTCCGCGAGATCCTCGACTACGCCGAACCGAGGGGCGTCGACGTGGGGATCGAGTTCGAACCGGGGTTGCTCGTCGGCTGTACCGACGAGGCGCTCGACCTGATCGACGACCTCGGGCGCTCCTCGCTGGGGATCAACCTGGACCTGGGACACGCCGCAGTCGATGGGGAGAACCTCGCCGAGACGATCCGCCGCTCCGCCCGGCACATCACCGGCCTCCACGTCGAGGACATTCCCGGCGGCCGCGGGGGCAAGCACTACCACCTCGTCCCGGGCGACGGGGACCTCGACTTCCCCGCCGTCTTCGACGCGCTCGCCGCGGTCGGGTACGACGGTTTCGCCACCGTGGAACTGTACACCTACCCCGACGAACCGGACGCCGCCGCGAGACGCGCTCACGAAACGCTCTCGGAGTACGCATGACTGGGTGCGCCGTCTGCGGCGGTTCCGTCCACCCCGCCGAACGGATCGACTCTGAGCACCACGGTGTCCGGTACGAGTTCTGTTCGGACGAGCACCGCACCGAGTTCGAGGCGCTGCCCGGCGAGTTCGTCTGAGTCCAGTTCGTCTCCCGTTGGGGCTGGTCGGGATTGAACGTTGTAGCAGTCCCCAGTTGTTAATCTGTTATAACCAGCCAGTGTTACTGCCCAGTGTAACCCTAATGCTGGCGACGCTGTTCTCCGAAGCGCGAAATTCTAGTAGAAATCCTGGTAGCTATGACTAAGTACTATAAATTTTAGACATAGCTGCCGCGGGAGGTAGCGCCCCGCATTGTCAACGACGTTAACAGAAATTGTTGCGAGTAACGGCTCTGCAAGACACTCTAGAACGGTATCGGGTGTTACTAGAAAGAATTATAGAATATAACCCACCCCGCCCCAAAATAGCACACAACCACCCTCACTGGGCTCTATCCGGTTTATTTGAAAACGAAGATGAATTCGGGGGGCTCGTGTAGTTCTATATATTTATAACCGAAATATAATACTAAATTATATTATGTTTTGGGTTAGCCAAACCGCGGTCCCGACAAGCGAAATTCGGCAAAGGGGTCTTCCCGAGTCCGACATCAACCGAAACCCTCGCGATAGACCTGTTCGGGTCACCAAGAGGTGATCGTAACGTCGCGTAGCGGGCGATCGAGCGGTATCGACACGTCGCCGCCCGTGTAGTGCGAGACGTAGAAGCCGACGATGATCTCCAGGGAGCGCGCCGCCGCACGTCCGGGCGAGTGGTTCGTCGCGTCGCCGTTCAGGAGGTCGACGACGTGGCTCGCCGCGTTCGCGAACGACCCCTCGTAGTCGTCTTCCCACATCCACGCGTCCTCGATGCCGGGGATCGGCTGCTCGACGTGCTCGCCGTCCTCCAGCGACCAGTAGCGCCACTCGCCGTCGTCGTTGTTCATGTACAGTTTCCCCTCGCTGCCGACGAACGAGAGCGACATCGACGACGACGCCCGCGGTATCGTGCAGTCGATCGTCGCGAACGTCCCGTCGTCCATCAGCACGTACCCGCCGCCCGCCGAGTCGTCGACCTCGTCGGCGGCGTCCAGCGAGTCGACCGCCTCGTTCTCGCCCGAGACGTAGCCGGAGACGCGGTCAGCGCGCGCGTCGAGGAGGTAGACCAGCGTGTCGAGGAGGTGCGTCGAGTTCCGGAGCAGTTCCATTCGGAACTGCGTCGACACGGAGTGAACCTCGCCGAGCAGGTCGTCGTCGCGGACCAGTTCGTGGAGGCGCCGTAGCTTGTCCGTGAACCTGAACGAGTGGTTGACGACGAGTTCCGCGCCGGCGTCGTCGCACGCCTCGATCATCTCCTCGGCGTCGGAGACCGAAGAGGCGATCGGCTTCTCGCACCAGATGACGTCGGGGTCGGCGGCGGAGCGCGCCGCGTCGACGACGTGGTCGCGGTGGAGGTACGAGGGCGTGCAGACGGAGACGACGTCGAGGTCCTCCTCGGCCAGCATCGCCTCGTGCCCGACGTAGCGCCGGTCGGACGGTATCTCCCAGGCCTCGCCGAACTTCCGGAGGTTCTCCCGGTCGACGTCGGCGACGGCGACGAGTTCGACATCTGTCGCGTCGTCGTAGCCGCCCGCGTGGCTTGCCCGGATCTTCTCCTCGCCGATCGCTTCCTCGTCGTGCATTCCGAGGATCCCCATACCGGCGATCCCGCCGGTACCGACGATCCCAGCTCGGTAGCTCATTGTGAACGTCTACCTCTCTTGCGGCGCGCATTATAACGGTTGTGTCTCCGCCGATCCGCCACCGATTAGAGGTCGTCGCGGTCCCGAAACGTCGGTCGGCACTACCCAACGTCGCCCGGTCGATGGATACGGGAACTGCTCGAGGAGGGATGCCGTTTCGGTGTTCGACTCGCGCGCCCCGCGACCCGGGGAAGTCGCCACCATCCGAATACTTTTGACGGTCGGTCGGGATCGGACACGTATGCGACGAGTTAGATTCCGCGATGCAGCAGGTAGCGTTCGGAACGGTGTCTGGTCCGACGACGGCATCGAGTTCGGCGAGCGAACGTACGACCCCGAGTCGGTCGACGTGCTCCCACCGACGGAGCCGAGCAAGATCGTCTGTGTCGGCCTCAACTACGCCGACCACGCGGAGGAGGAGGGGATGGAACTCCCCGACCGCCCGATGCTGTTCCTGAAGCCGCCGAACGCGGTGTCCGGCCATCGGGACGAGATCCCCCTGCCGGCCGGGAAGGAGACGGTCGAGTACGAGGCCGAACTCGGCGTCGTCATCGGGCAACAGTGCCGAAACGTGTCCGAGGACGAGGCGATGTCGGTCGTCGACGGGTTCACCTGTCTCAACGACGTCTCCAACCGCGACGACCAGCGGGTGGAGCAGAACTGGGTCCGGGGGAAAGCGTTCGACAACGCCGCGCCGACCGGCCCAGTTGTCGCGACGCCGGACGAGGTGCCCGACGACGCCAGCGTCGAACTGCGCGTCAACGGCGAACTCCGTCAGGAGTCAAGCCGGGAGGAGTTCATCTTCTCGGTCGAGGAACTGATCGCCGAGATCACTTCGTACATGACGCTCGAACCGGGCGACGTCATCTCGACGGGAACTCCCGCCGGCGTCGGTCCCCTGTCCGACGGCGACACGGTAGAGGTGGAGGTCGAGGGCGTCGGCGTTCTGCGAAACGAGTTCACGGCCCCGTAGGCCGTCGCGGTCTGGGTCTTTTCTCGCCCGGCCGGTCTTCGCGGTCCGCCGGTGACGCGCTACTCCAGTAAGCATTTAACCCGAACCGACGGATCGGAGGCATGGAACGGGAACGCCGACGCTCCTTCGTAGCGGGCGCTGCGGACGTCGGGCCGATACTGCTCGGGATCCTGCCGTTCGCGCTGATAGCCGGGGTCGCCGCGGTCGAAGCCGGGATGACCGGGATCCAGGCCGTCGCGATGTCCGTGTTCGTCTTCGCCGGGGCGTCGCAGCTCGCCGCGATCGAACTGATCGAACAGAACGCCCACGCTCTGGTGATCGTCGGTACCGTCGCGGCGATCAACCTCCGCTTGGTGATGTACAGCGCCTCTATCGCGCCGTATTTACGATCCGTATCAGGACGAGAACGGCTGACCCTCGCGTACTTCCTCACCGACCAGGTGTACGCGGTGTCCGTCACGCGCTTCGAGGGCGAGGAGGGGACCAGCCGCGTCTGGTACTTCCTCGGCGCAGGTCTCCCCCTCTGGGTCGTGTGGGTAGCTGGAACGTGGATCGGCGTCGTCCTGGGAGCGGGGATCCCGGACGGCCTCTCCCTGGACTTCGCGGTTCCGCTGACGTTCATCGCCCTGCTCGTCCCGAACCTGTCGGATCGGCCGTCGGTGATCGCCGCCGCTGCTGCGTCGATCGCCGCCGTGGCGGGCGCCGGACTGCCGTACAATCTGGGACTGATCGTCGGTGCCGTCGCCGGCGTCGCGACCGGCGTCGTCGCGGGGGCGGTAGAGTGACCGACATCGCCCCCGTCACGCTGTGGGCCGTCCTCGTCGCCGCCGGTCTCTGCACGTACCTCCTCCGCCTATCGTTTCTGGCCGTGTTCGGGCGGATCGACGAGTTACCCGAGCGCGCCTCGGCCGCGCTGGGGTACGTTCCCCCGGCGGTGCTTGCGGCCTTGGTCGCACCATCGCTGGCGTACGCCGACGGGGCGGTCGCGCTGACGCCGGGGAACGAGCGACTGATCGCCGGCGGCGTCGCGATCGCCGTCGCATGGAAGGTCGAAAGCGTTCTGGCGACGATCGCCGGCGGGCTCGTTACCCTCTGGATCCTCCAGTCGCTGTAGCCTCGGATACGCCGCGCTCTTCGTTCTCGCCACCTCTCGCGGACGAGCGTTCGCTCCGTCGCTCGCGACGCGGTCCGACGAACGAAAACCGTTATTCCAGTCGTCCACCTATTTTGAACGTTGCTTCTCCCAGATGCGGCCTGGATTGTGATTCGATCTCGCGCATCAATCACTATCTTTTCAGTGAGATGGCGACACCGCCATCGTATTACAGAAATATGGATGTAAAGACAGGGGCCGAAACATAGCTTCTGTTCCTTCTTCGGCCGTCCAATGATACTGAACCGAATTTCGAGGTGGTACCGCGAAACGATCGCCGGATCACTGAGTACGGGCCTCTCGGTTACCCGCTAGTTCCTGAGCCGTTTGTGCCCACGCACGAAGAAGAAACGAACCGACGGCCTCACTCGACCCTGTACTCGTCCGCGTCGGCGAAGGAGACGCCGTGTCCCGGACGGTCGGGCGGCACGATCTCTCCGTCGTCCACTCCGACCGGATCTTGGAGGAGTTCGTCCAGCACCGTCGAGTGGTGCTCGATGTAGGGGACGGCGTCGGACGCGCAGGCGAGGTGGGCGTGGATCGGCTCGATGTAGTGGGGTGACACGGCGAGACCGGCCGCGGACGCCTGCTCCGCGACGGTCATCCACGGGGTTATCCCGCCGACGCGACAGACGTCGGGCTGGAGGTAGTCGACGGCGTTCCCGTCGATCACCTGCCCGAACTGCGTCTCGTTGTAGAAGTTCTCGCCCGTGGCGATGGGTACGTCGACGCGCTGTCGAAGGTCGGCGTACGACGCGTAGTCGCCCTTGAGCAGAGGCTCTTCGAGCCACGTGATGGGAACGTCGTCGATGCGGTTGGCGAACGCCCGGGCTTCGGGCACCGTGTACGAGCAGTTGGCGTCGAGCATCAGGTCCAGATCCGCCGGGAGCGCGTCGCGAACGGCGCGGACGCGCTCGGCGTCGCGCTCGATGGACGAGCCGACCTTCATCTTCATGCCGGCGAACCCCTCGTCGGCGATCGACTCCGCGTTCTCGACCAGCTGGTCGGCGTCGTACTGGAGCCATCCGCCGTCGGTCTCGTACATCGTCACCGGCTCCCTCGTCCCACCGAGCAGCTCGCACAGCGGCAGACCGGCGCGCTTGCCGAGCAGGTCCCACATCGCGATGTCGACCGCCGCGACTGCGAACTCGCTTATCCCTTCCCGGCCGATGAACGTCGTCTCCCCGCGCAGGGTCGACCGGACAGACCGCGGCGCGACCGGCAGTCCGTCCAGCAACGGAACGATCTCGTCGTCGAGAAACCGCTTGACCGCCGCTCCGCCGCGGCCGATGGTGTACGTGAACCCGAGCCCCCGGTGACCGTCGTCGGACTCCGCGACGACGGCGACGATTTCGAGGGTGTCGAACGACTGAGTAGCGTCCTCCAGAGCCTGCTCGTTGGGTACTCGGTAGAGTTCGGTGTCGACGGACCGGACGGTCCCGGCGCTCGTTGCTGTGTCGCTCATCTCTCGTTCGGGGATCGGACCCCGGGTATAAATCAGTTTACCCGTGATACCCGGCCGCGAGAGGGGTGGCCGTCACCGCCTCACGGGGTCGAGGAGTTCGACCGGGTGGCGCGTTCCGGGGGCCAGCAGCGAGTCGAGCTGCTCCATGCACGACGTGCCGCTGGCGACGACTGTCCGCTCGTCGGCGGCTGGCTCGAACTGGTCGACGAGCGACTGCCCGACGTCCACGCTCAGGTCGTAGTACTCGCTCTTGTAGCCGAAGCTCCCGGCCATCCCGCAGCACTCGACGTCCGAGGTGAGCACGTCGTACCCTAGCCGCTCGAGGACTATCTTCGTATACTCCTCCAGCCCGAGCGTGCGCTGCTGGCAGTGGCTGTGGTAGGCGACGCCGTCCCCTTCGCCGCCCGGCAGGGCATCAAGCTCAGCACCGTTCTCCAACAGCCCGTAGACGAACTCCATGACCTCGTAACTCCCCTCGGCGATCCGTTCGTGGGTCTCCGCGGGGAGCAGCTTCTCGTACTCCCGCTGGAACATCGCGAGGTCGCTGGGCTCGACGACGACCACGTCGTATCCCGCGTCGAGGTACGGCAGGAGCGACTCCGCCACACCTTCCGCTTTCTCCTCGGCCGTCGCGATCATCCCCTGCGACAGCGGCGCGCGGCCCGACCCGCCGGCGTCGGGGACGACGACCTCGCAACCGAGCGCCTCCAGCACGCGGACGGCGGCTTTCCCCCGCTCTGTCTGCACGTAGTTCGTGTACAGGTCCGGGTACAGCGCGACGCGTCGCATCGGGTCCTCGACGGCAGTGTCGCGGGCCTGCGCCCAGTCGCGCAGCGTGGTCCGCTCGAACTCGGGCAGGTCCCGCCGGGCGTCGATCCCGAGGACCGACTCCATCGCCGTCCTCGCCGCGCCGGTGCCGGCCACCGCGTTCGAGACGGGGGCCGTCGCGCTGCCCAGCTTCGCGACGGTTTCGAAGTTCCCGAAGAACCGCTTGCGCAGCGGCGTCCCGCTCTCCTCCTCGTCTGGGACCAGCCCGTCGACGAGGAGGTCGTCGAACCCGGGGTCCTTCCCGCGGTTGATGCGGTCCCGGACGACCGTGTTGATCCACGGGATGTCGATCTTCACCGGACAGGCGTTGACGCACCGCGAGCAGCCGGTACAGAGGTCGTTGAACTCCTCTGCCACGTCGAGGCCCTCGATCCCGGCCTCCCAGCCGGTGGCGATGCCGCCGGTGTACGTTTCGCCGCCGAAGGCGTGGCCGCCGACCGACTGGAAGTTCGCACAGGAGTTCGCGCAGGCGCCACACCGGATGCAGTACAGCGTCTCGCGGAGCTCGTCGTCCTGCCGCATCGCCCGCCGTCCGTTGTCGATGAGTACGAGGTGGAAGTCCCGTTCGGCGTCGCCACCCCCAAAGGCCGGCTCGTCTTCCCGGTCGAAGTCGATCGTCGGCGTGTCGACTGGCGGCGTGAGCAGCGACAGGTACTGCGGGATGTCCTGTCCGGTCGCCGACCGCGAGATGAGCTCCGCGAACGGCTCCAGCTCGGCGACAGAGGGGATTATCTTCTCGATGCCGGCGACCGCGACGTGGGTGTCGGGGATCGACGCGCACTTGCGCGCGTTGCCCTCGTTGGTCACCAGCGCGATGGAGCCGCTCTCGGCCATGACGAAGTTCGCGCCCGTGATGCCGACGTCGGCGTCGTCGATCCGCTCGCCGAGGTACTCCCTCGCGAACGCGGTCAGCTTCTGCGCGGAGTCGAGCGACTCGTCCGGGTCGAACTCCCGCTCGAACAGCTCCGTTATCTCCTCGCGGGACTTGTGGAGCGAGGGACCGACGATGTGCGACGGCGCCTCCTCCGCGACCTGGATGACGAACTCCCCGAGGTCGGTCTCCCAGACGTCGACGTCGTTGGCCTCCAGCGCCTCGTTCAGGTCGATCTCCTCGGTCGTCATCGACTTCGACTTCACCACGCTGTCGGCGCCCTCGTCGTCGAGCACCTCCGAGACGTACCGGTTCGCGTCGGCGGCGTCGTCCGCGACGTACACCGTCCCGCCGTTGGCCTCGACGGCTGATCGGGTCTGATGAATGAGCTCCGGAAGCCGTTCGATCGCGTCCTCCTTGATCTCCCGCGCCCGGTCGCGGTACCCCTCGTGGGCCTCCGCCCCGACGGCCTCGACCGCGTCGTACCGTTCGGCGTTGAACAGGCGCGTGTTCTCCTTTATCTCGGCACTCTCCGTCTCGAGCAGCGTGCGGATGCGGTCGGCATCCAGTTTCGTTGATTCACTCATTGTCTCTGACGATAACGATGTGGACGTGTTCCGGGCCGTGGACCCCCTGCACGAGCGCGCCCATGTCGCCCGTCGAACTCGGGCCCGTCGCGAGGATGAACGACTGCCGGCCCGCCTCGAACTCGTTCCGGAGCCAGCCGAAGGCGTCCGAGAGGTCCGCTTCGAGGTCGCGCTCCCTGACGACGGCGACGTGGCGCTCCGGGTAGAGCGCGACGAACTCGTCGCCCTCCTCCCTCGACTCGACGGCGACCGTCCCCAGCGAGGTGATCCCCATCCGGGACCCCGTCACGCCCGTCGTCGCCCCGCGGAGTTGCGCGGGCGACGGGTCGAGCGTCACCGGTGTCTCCGACAGCGAGAGGTCGTCGAACGGGAGCTCCGCCCCGACCGCCGGCGTCTCGATCACGTCGGCGATCCCCGCCTCGAACTCATCCGCGGAGACGACGGTCGACGCCGTGTCCAAACTCGAAAGCGACTGCTGGAATTCCTGTATCGTGCCCGTTTCCATACGACGTTTCATGAAGCGTGGCAAGATAAGTCTTGCAGTGTTTTCGCTCCGGTGAGGAGGCTGTCGCGCGGCATCGTGTCCTCCGGTGTGGGACGCTACTCCGGCGACGTGACCGTGACGACTGGCCGCTCGGCGTTCAGGAGGATCGACTGGGTGACGCTCCCGAACAGCGCCTTCCCGACGGGGGAGCGCGCCCGACCCCCGACGACGAGGTATCGGGCATCGACCTCGTTCACGTACTCCACGACCTTCTTACCGGGATTCCCTACCCTCCCAACGACCGAGTAGTCGCTCGTAATGACCTCGTCGAGCCCGTCCGCCGCGGCGGCGGCGGCGTTGTCCTCTACCGACCCCGTGTCGGTCTCCCGCGTGCTGGACTGTTTCTCGACGAGTCGCGTGTACTCGGACTCCTCGATGACGTGGACGAGGTGGAGTTCGTCGTCGAACGCCTGCGCCAGCTCGTCTCCTCGCGCGGCGACGTCGCTCGTTCCCTCGGAGCCGCTAATCGCTGCAACGATGACCATGTCGTAAGGCGGTACTCGTTCGGATATAAATGTTCCCCCGGCGCACTCCCCTGCCCCGAACGCCCGATTACGGGGTCACCCCATCGCGATCACGCCTTTGATCACGCCCGGCTCCCGGGCGCGCTCGAACGCCTCCGCGATGCGGTCGAGCGGCATCTCGAAGTCGATCGTCCCCTCAGCGTCGACGGTGTCAGCGGCGAGCATGGAGAGGGCCGCCGGGTACGTGTTCGCGAACCGGTAGCTCCCGCGCACGTCGACCTGCCGGCGGACGATCTCGAACGTATCCACGGGGACCGTCTCGTCGGGAGCGAGCCCGACGAGGACCGCGGTGCCGCCCGGTCGCGGCGCGTCGAGCGTCGCCTCGATGGCCGGAGGCACGCCGGTCGCCTCGATCGCCGCGTCGACCCCGTGCCCGAACTCGTCGCGGACCGACGCCGCGATATCTTCCTCGCCGGTGTCTATGGTCAGATCCGCCCCGCGGTCGGCGGCCCGCTCGAGCTTCGAGTCCACGACGTCCGCGACGGCCAGGTTCGCGGCGCCCGCCGCCCTCGCGACGTCCATCGCGAGCGTTCCGATCGGTCCGGCGCCCGTGACGAGTACGGTGTCGCCCGCGTCGATGTCGGCCCGCCGCACTGCCTGTATGCCGACGCTGATCGGCTCGCACAGCGCCCCCTCGCGCGTCGAGACGGACGGCGGGAGCGCGTGCACGAAGTCCGCCGGCCACGCAACGTACTCCCGGAACGCGCCGTCGGTGCCCGGCGTCGCCATGAACGACACCTCGGGACACAGGTTGTACGCGCCGCGCCGGCAGTGCTCGCACCGGCCGCAGGGGACGCCGGGTTCGACTGCCACGCGGTCGCCGACGGCCACGTCTTCGACGTCGCCTCCCGCGTCGACGACCCGGCCCGCGCTCTCGTGCCCGAGAACGAGCGGCTCGTCGACTACCCGGTCGCCCATCCGCCCGTGCTGGTACCAGTGCACGTCCGACCCGCAGATCCCCACGTCGCTCACCTCGACGAGTACTTCCGACGGCCCGGGGGTGGGTCGCTCCCGGGTCCGCGTCTCGAACGTCTGCGCCTCGACGAGTTCGGCCGCCTTCATGCCGCCGCCTCCGTCGAGGACGGTCGGATAGTCGGTGCGTCGGGCCGGCCCGGTCGAGTCGCGCTATGTGGGCCGGTCTGTCGGCTATCGGCTCGGTAGGGCGTCATCGGGAGTCGGTACGGCCATGGCGGTCTTTATTCTTTCTTCCGGGCCGCCCGCCCGAGGACCGTCACAGCGACGGCCCGACCCGGCTTATCGCGAACTTCGTCAGGCCGTGCTCCTCCGCGGCGGTCCGGCCGCCGTCCGCGACCCGGACGAGGTCGTCGAGAACGTCGGCTGGACTCGCCTCCCGGGCGTCGACGTCGACGTCAGCGGCGAGCGCCTCGGCCGTCGTCCCGTCGCCGGTAACCTTGAGGACCGGAACGACCGGATGACCGGTCGGGATCCCGTCCGCCGTGACGTGGACGACGACGGACGCGCCGGCCGCCGCGAGCGCCGTGGCGGCCTCCTCGAAGCGCGACGGGGCGTCGACGAGCGCCAGTCCGCGGTCGATGGTCGCGCGGCCGCCGTAGGGGACGAACTCGTCGACGGGGGCGCTGCCCCACGTCCCGACGACGGACTCGAACTCCGCGTTCGCTGCCTCGCGGACGACCCGTCGCGCGTTCCCGGGGCGGCCGGCGTCGCGCTCGCAGGCCTCGCCGATCGCCTCGGCGACGCCGTCCGTCGCGGCGCGGTCCGCGGCCGCCGCCGAGTGCGGGGCGAGCCGCTCGGTCCCGGCGACGACGACGCGGGCGCCCGCGTCGAGCAGGGCGTCGACCGTCTCCCCTACGAGCGGGTCCGCCACGTCGCGGGTCGACCGGTCGAGGTCGGAGCTCACGACCCCGACGGTGAGATCACCGAGCGCCGCCTCCGTCCGGTCAGTGGTCGCGGCGGTTCTCGCCAGCTCCGCGGCAGCGGCGGACCCCTCCTCGACGCAGGCCTCCGTCCCGCCGGCGTCCTGGATCGCGGTCTCGCGGACGGGGACGCCGTCAGCGGCGATCCGCTCGGCGAACGGCTCGCTCTGGAGGTGCTCGCAGCCGAGCCCGACGACGGTCGCCCCGGCGACGTTGGGGTTGCGCGCGAGGTTCCGCAGGGTGCGTTCGGTCTGCTCGTGGTCGGCCCCGATCTGGCCGCAGCCGTGGTCGTGGGGGACGCAGACGGCGCGATCGTCCGCCTCGGCGATCCGCTCGGCGACGATGTGCGAGCAGATGACCGACGGGGCGACCAGAACGCGGTTCCGGACGCCGAGCCGGTCGTCGTCCCGCCGGAAGCCCGCGAACGATCCCCGGCCGGCCCGGACCGCGTCGACGTCGGCGGTCGGCGTCGACATCAGGCCACCTCCCCCGCGTCGGCGTCGCGGTCGCCCCGGCCGCGCGTGCTCTCGCAGTTGTGCGTGTGCACCCATTCGCCGGGCCGGATCGGCTCGACCGCCTCCCCGATCGTCTCCCCGTACTTCACGACCTCGTCGCCCGGCTCGATCGGCTCCAGGGCGACCTTGTGACCGAAGGGGACCGGCTCGTCGAGTTCGACCGTCCCGTCGTCCCAGGGGATCTTCGCGCCGGCGTCCAGGTCGTCGATGGCCGTGACGACGTTGTCCGCCGCCGCCATGTGCAGACCGGCTTCGCCGAGGACTTCCCCCTTCATGCTCCCCCTCGCAGTTCGGCCAATTCGTTCGGCTGGAGCTCGTTGATCGCGAACTCCTCCAGGCGCCGCCGTTCCGCGGCCGTCCGCTCCCCGCTCGCGACGGACAGCAGCCGCTCGTAGATACGGTCGCCGACCGAGTCGATCGGCTCGCCGTCGATGACGGTGCTCGCGTCCACGTCCATGTTCGACGCCAGCCGGTCCGCGGTCTTCGGGTTCCCGGTCACCTTGATCACCGGCGCGAGCGGGTTCCCGGTCGTCGACCCGCGCCCGGTGGTGAACGCGACGACCTGCGCTCCGCCCGCGACCTTCCCCACGACGCTCTCGATGTCGTAGCCCGGGGTGTCCATCAGCACCAACCCGCTGCCGGTCGGCAGGGATTCGGCGTAGTTCACGATACCGCGGATCGGGGTCGTCCCGCCCTTCGAGATGGCGCCGAGGCTCTTCTCCTCGATGGTCGTCAATCCGCCCTCCTGGTTCCCGGGGCTCGGCTGCGCGCCGCGGAGGTCGACCCCCATCAGCCGGGCGGTCGACTCCCGGCGCTCGACGCGGTCGAGGAGCCGCTCGCGCACCTCGCCGTCGGCGCACCGGTCGGCGAGGATGTGCTCCGCGCCGATGAACTCGGGCGTCTCGGAGAAGGTCGCGGTGCCGCCGTCCCGGACGAGCCGGTCGCAGGCCGCCCCGACCGCCGGGTTCGCCGCGATCCCGCTCGTCGCGTCCGACCCGCCGCACTCGACGCCGAAGACGAGTTCGCTCGCGTCCCGCTCCTCCCGGGTCGCGTCCGCGATCCCGCTCCAGAGATCCTGAGCGAGTTCGACTCCCGCCTCGACCGCCGCGGCCGTGCCGCCGGCCTCGCGGATCGAGAGCACTTCGACGTCGCGGCCGGCGTCCGCTATCTCGTCAGCGACGTCGTCGGCCGCGATACGTTCGGGGCCGAGACCGACGACGAGCGCCGCCCCCACGTTGGGGTTCCGACCGACACCCGAGAGCGTTCGTTCGATCTGGTCGCGGGCCGCGTCGGGCGGATCGATCCCCATCTGGTGGGGCGTCGATCGGACGTTCTCCGCCGAGCGGTCGGCCACGGCCTCCGCGACGGCCGACGCCGCGACCGACGTCGGTACCACGGCGACGTAGTTGCGGACGCCGGCCGGTCCGGAGTCCCGCGGATACCCTTCGAAAGTCTCCATACTCGGTGCTCAGCTTCCACCGAAAAAACGCTTTCGTCCGCCCTGACCCCGCCGATTCGTTCGGTCACCGGGCCTGCGCGGATCGACCGGACTGGCCGACTTTCGGATACGGATCCATTCTCGCCGTGGACGGGCGAGCGATGCCGGCGACTGATGCCTGCGGTCGAAACGGCGAAAAAAACGGAGTCGGCGGCCGCGTCAGATCCCGATCAGTTCGGTCGCCGGGTAGGTGACGATCTCCGGGATGAAGATCGTGAGCAGCAGCACCAGGAGGATCGGGACGTAGTACGGCAACACCGCCTTCATCGCCTCCTCTAAGCTCGCGTCGGTCACCTTCTCGAGGACGAACAGGATGACGCCGAACGGCGGCGTGAGAAGGCCGAGCATCAGCGTCAGGATCATCACGATGCCGAAGTGGAGCGGGTCGATCCCCGTGATGTCCAGAATCGGCATGAAGATCGGGACGAGGATGGTGATCGCCGCGATCGTCTCCATGAACGTCCCGACGACGAGCAGGATCCCGACCAGGAGCAGGATGACGACGGTCGGGTCGCCGGAGAAGTTCGTGATCGACTCGGCCATCAGGATGGGGAGCCGCAGCTGGAGCGCGACGAGACCGTACAGCGACGCGACGCCGACGATGAACGTCAGCGAGAACGTCTCGACCATCCCGTACTGCAGCTCCTCGAACAGCCCCCTGAGGGTTAGCTCGTTGTACACGAACATCCCCAGGAGGATAGTGTAGACGACGGCTATCGCGCCGGCCTCGGTCGCGGTGAACGTCCCCGTCAGGATCCCGCCGATGATGAGGATCGGCGCGAAGAGCGGGAACACCGCCTCCTTCAAGCTCTTCCAGAAGTTCGCGAGGTCGAAGTGGTCGTCGGTCTCGTACCCCCGCCGGTAGACGAAGAAGAACACGAGCGCCATCAGGAACAGCCCGATGAGGACCCCGGGGAGGATGCCCCCGAGGAACAGCTGCCCGATCGACTCCTCGGCCAGCACGGCGTAGATGATGATCGGGACGCTCGGCGGGATGATCGGCCCGATGATGGCCGACGACCCCGTGACACCGAGCGAAATGTCCTTCTCGTACCCCTGGTCGCGCATCGCGGTGTACTCGACGCGGCCGAGACCCGCCGCGTCCGCGACGGCCAGTCCCGACATGCCGGAGAAGATCATGCTCGCCACGATGTTGACGTGGGCGATCCCCCCGCGGAACTGCCCGACCATGGAGTTGGCGAGGCTGAAGATCCGCTGGGTCATCCCGATCCTGTTCATCAACCGCCCGAGGAGGAGGTAGAACGGGATCGCAAGCAGCGTGAAGCTGTTCAGTCCGTAGAGCAGCTGCTGCGCGATGACGCCGATGTTGAGCCCCCTGCCGAACGGCGACACCATCACGATGACGCAGGTCGCGCCCATCGCCATCCCGACCGGGACGCCGACGGCGTACAGGACCAGCAGCGTCCCGAGGAAGAGAGTGCCGATGAGGAGCAGCTCACTCATCCGGGATCCCCTCCTCGAAGCCGCCCTCGGTGGTGTCGCTCGTTCCGGCCGTCACGTGTCCTCGGACCAGTTCGACGATGTCGACGACGGCGTAAAGCAACATTAGCCCGACGCCGACGGCGATGCCGAGATAAAGATGCCCGGAGGTGACGATATCGATCCCTCCTATCGACGTCGTCCAGTCGTCGATCGCTCTGAGGGTAGTTCCCCAGAAGGCGATCGCCAGGAACCCGATGGCGACGACCTTGCCCAGAAGCTGGACGGTCACACCGACTCGCGGCTTCCACCGGGTGAGGCGCTCTAACAGGAACTGGATCGCGATGTGTTCGTTGTTCCGAACGGCGACGGCGGCGCCGACGTACGTCGCGACGATGAGGACGAAACGGGCCGCTGGTTCGGTCCAGTGAAGGAAGCCGAACGTCGGCAGGTCCAACCAGCGGATGAAGACCTGAAGCGTCGTCAGGACGATCGTCAACCCGAACAGCGCCGTTGCACCGTACAGTACGAGCTTGTCGAAAACGTGATCGCGCTTCAGGTCGAGTGATTGGTCGATTTCCATTGTCAATGAAACGGTGGTGGTTTGAGATACTTTACTGTACGCCCGTCTCCGCTCACATGTTCCGGACGGTTTCCCAGTCGAAGGCCCACGTCTCCTCGAACAGCTGCTCCACGGCGGGGGCGGCCTGTTCCTGGAACGCTTCGGTGTCGACGTCCTCGACGATCTCCATGCCCTGCTCGCCTAGTTCGTTGATGAGCTCCTCCTCGCGGCTCTGCGACGTTTCAGAGGCGGACTGGGTCGCTTCCTGTCCGGCCTCCATGATCAGGTCCTGGTGGGTCTCGTCGAGGCTCTGGTAGAACGACTCGTTGATGTAGATGTTGCCGTTCGCGATCAGGTGGCCCGTGAGGCTCAGGTGGCTCTGGACCTCGTGGAGGTTGAAGGAGCTGATCTGCTCCGCGCCACCCTCGGAGGCGTCGGCGGTTCCCTGTTCGAGCGCGCTGTACAGCTCGTCCAGCGCGACCGGCGTCGGCGACGCGCCGACCGACTCCCAGATCTGGACCCACGGGTCGAGCTCCGGGAGGCGCAGGTTGAGCCCCTCCACGTCGGCGGGGGACTGCACCGGGGAGTTAGAGGTGAAGTGACGAGCCCCGCGGTAGATCTGCTGGCCGATCGGGCGCTGGTTCCCGTTCTCGGCGAGCGTGTCGTGTGCCTCCTGCATCTCGTCGCTTTCGAGCACCGACAGGAGCTGGTCGTAGCCCGAGAGGACGAACGGACAGCCGAAGAACCAGTACTCCGACGCGAACTGGAAGTACGGGAAGCTCCCCGCGGAGTGGGCCTCGACGCCGCCCTGACTGACCAGCTCGCCGATCTCGTCCTCCGAACCGTAGGAGCCGCCGGGACTGATCTCGACCGAGATGTCGCCGTCGGACTCCGATTCGACCTGTTCCTTGAAGTTCTCGGCAGCCTGGACGAGGATGTGTCCCGGCTCGAAGGTGCTCGCGATCGTCATGTCGACGCCGTCGCCGCCCCCGCCGCCGCCGGTCAGGTCCGAACAACCCGCGGTTGCCGCGACCGCGCCTGCGCCGATACCTTTGATAAGCGACCGTCTACTGACTGCCAGCCCTCTATCTGACATGGTTCATCACAGTGATTCGCGCTTAGTTATAAAAATGTTTTCGTTGGGGTAATTCTCCCCACCGAGACCGGTCAGTTCGCGCCCCCTGAATGCCGACCCTCGCCGACTACGCGCGACCCTCGTGGTACCGCCACGCGTCGGACGTCCAGCCGCCGTCGGCACGGAGCACCTCACCGGTGACGAACGTGTCGCCACGCGCCAGGAAGGAGACGCAGTTGGCCATCTCCTCGACCGTCCCGTATCTGGCCATCGGCGTCCGTCGCCGGATGTCGTCGTCGGTGTACCCGGCGGCGTCCTGCGTCTGGTCCGTGATGTCGGTCTGGATGAACCCCGGCGCGAGTGCGTTCACCCGGACGTCGTCCTCGGCCCACTCGACGGCGAGCGTCTTCGTGAGGTTGATGACGCCCGACTTCGCCGCGCAGTACGGTGCCCGACGGTGATATCCCATCGTCCCCATCATCGACGCGACGTTCACGATGGCTCCGCCGTCGGCCTGCTCCCGCATCCGGCGGCCCGCGATCTGACTGCCGATGAACACGCCCGTGAGATCGACGTCGATCACCCGCCGCCAGTCCTCGACGTCGAGCTCCGCGGCCGGGCCGATCTTCGTCATGCCGGCGTTGTTCACGAGGACGTCCAGCGAGCCGAACCGATCGACGGTCGCGTCCACCATTGCCTCGACGTCCGCGTAGTCGCTCACGTCGGCCTGCACGGCGACGGCGGTTCCGCCGTCGTCCTCGATCTCGTCGACCACCGCCTCGGCTTTCTCCTCCGAGGACCGATAGTTGACCACGACCGACGCCCCGTGGTCGGCCAGTTTGGTCGCGATCCCGCTTCCGATACCTCTCGACGCTCCGGTGACGATAGCCGTATCGCCTTCGAACAGGTCGCTCATTCGAGATACACCGGAGTTCGTTTCCGCCGGTATTTCTGTCTTGTCCCGGCGTGGACGCCGAAATCACGAGTATCCCCCCGTCGCGCCGCGCTGATGTCGCGTCCGACTCCCGCGATGAGGGATTACCCGAAGAGAAAGTTATTTGAGTGTCGTAGGAATTCGTTCGGCCATGGTCGAATTCGCGCTAGTCCTACCGCCGCAGCCGGACGAGAGGTGGCAGCTCGCCAAACAGATGGGCGTAACGAACGCCGTCGTCCACCCGCTCGAGATAGGCGACGGGAAGTCCTCGTGGACCTACCACGACCTGTTACACCTGAAGAACTGGTACGAGGACGCCGGCCTCGAGTTCAGCGTCCTCGAGGGGAGCGTCCCCCTGACCGACCGCGTCAGACTGGGACTGGAGGGCCGCGACGAGGACATCGAGACGTTCAAGGAGTTCCTCCGGAACTGCGGTCGCCTCGACATCCCGGTCGTCTGCTACGACTGGATGGTCGGCATCCGCTGGGCGCGGACGGAGTCCCACGTCGAGTCCCGCGGCGGGTCGCTGGTCACGGCGTACTCCGACGCGAAGATGCACCGCGGCGACGCGCCACAGGTGGTCGATGCGTCCCGCGAGCAGATATGGGACGCCCTGGAGTACTTCCTGCAAGAGGTCGGGCCCGTCGCGGAGGAAGCCGGCGTCAAACTCGGCCTCCACCCGGACGACCCCCCGAGGGAGTCTCTCGCCGGCGTGCCCCGGATCATCAACAGCCCGGAGGCGTACCAGCGCGTGCTCGACGCCTACGACAGCGAGTACAACGGGGTCACCTTCTGTCAGGGGAACTTCGCAGCGATGGGCGTCGACGTCCCCGAGACGATCCGTCGGTTCGGCGACCGGATCAACTTCGTCCACTTCCGCGACGTGGAGGGAGACGCCGACGACTTCGTCGAGACCTGGCACGACGAGGGGCCGACCGACATGCTCGCCGCGATGCGGGCCTACGACGAGGCCGTCGACGACGACGTGCCCATGCGCCCGGACCACGTTCCGACGATGGCCGGCGAGGACAACTCCAACCCGGGGTATCACACGAAGGGTCGACTCTTCGCGATCGGATACATGCGGGGCCTGCTCGAACAGGCCGAGCAGTAGCGCTTCGCTCCCTACACCGTCACTTCCGCCTTTTCTCGAGCCTCGATCGTCGCAGAGGGTGCTGCGGACCTATCTCCCACGAATGATGATCAACAACGTTGCTGAATGCGGCGATGGCCTTCCACTAATATTGGACGCGATCAGAAACTGATAATGCGAAGCACCGAGTTGTTACGCGCATGACCGGGGACGCGTCGAACGAACCGAATCGGATCCAGGCGGTCGAGAACGCCTTCGACATCGTCGAGGAGGTGGGCGAGCTCGACGGCTGCGGCGTCAGGGAGCTCGCCGACCACATGGACCTCCCGAAGAGCACCGCCCACGTCTACCTGAAGTCCCTCGAGGACGCCGGGTACGTGATCAACCGGAACGGCGAGTACCGGCTCGGCCTGCGGTTCCTGAACGTCGGCGGTCGAGTCCGGCACAACAAGCGCCTCTATCAGGTCGGGCGCAGCGAGGTCGACGAGCTGGCGCAGACGACCGGCGAGGTGGCGACCATCGGACGCGAGGAGGACGGGTACCGCGTCATCCTGTACCGGACGGAACCCACCGGCGCCATCTTCAACAACGCGCCGACGGGCGAGTACACGCGGATGCACTGGACCGCGCTCGGCAAAGCGATGCTCTCGCAGAAGACCGACGAGGAGATCGAGGACATCGTTTCCCGCCGCGGACTCCCGCGTGCGACCGAGTACACTATCGTCGACCGGGACGAGCTGTTGACGGAGATCGAGACGATCCGCTCTCAGGGGTACGCCGTCGAGGACGAGGAGCGCGTCAAGGGCGTCAAGTCTGTCGCGGTCCCGATCGAGAGTGACGGCGAATCGCCCCCCGCGGCCATCTCTGTGGCCGGTCCGAAACACGACCTCGACGCGGACCGCATCGAGAACGACCTCGTGCCGGCGCTACAGAACACCGCGAACGTCATCGAACTCAAGACGAAGCACTACTGAAGCCCGCGTGCCCCGGCGTTCGGCCGGGCTGTGATCACGCCGTCGAGCCGCCGTCGAGGTGGATGACCTCCCCGGTCAGGTACTCCGATTGGTCGCGCGCGAGAAACGCCGCGAGGTCGCTGACGTCCTCCGGTTTCCCGAGTCGGCCGTACGGGATCTCCTCCGCTCGTTCGCTCACCCACGAGGGGTCGCGCTCCCTGACCGCCTCGTTCATCGACGTCTTCGTCGTCCCCGGCGCTATCGCGGTCACCGAGACGCCGTCGGAACCGTAGTCGACGGCCAACTGTCTGACCAGAGCGTCGAGGCCCCCTTTGCTGGCGCAGTACGCTGGAAGATCCGGGACGCCGACGGACCCCGCTTCAGACGACACGTGGATGAGGCTGCCTTCCGTCTCCATCAGCGACGGCAGGGCGTGTTTGCTGACCCGAAGCGCGCCGAGGAGGTTCACGTCCAGGACGAACGCCAGGTCCTCGTCGTCGGCCTCGTGGAGGCGCCCCCGGCTGATCGTCCCGGCGCTGTTGACGACGACGTCCACGGCCCCGAGCGCGTCGGTCGCGGTCGCCACGGCGCGCTCGACGGACTCCCCGTCGCGGAGGTCGCACTCGACCGGAACGCACTCGGTCGGCACCGACGCGGCGAGGTCCTCCAGTTCGCTCACCGATCGGGCCGCGACCGCGAGGTCCGCCCCTCGGTCGGCGTACTCCTCCGCGATGGCGCGCCCGATCCCGCGGCTCGCTCCGGCGACGAACGCGCTCTTTCCGCTCAAGCTATCGGCCATATTCCCGGGTCCGTCACCCGGCGCAATTAATTTTCGGGGTAGCGGACGTCGCCAACGGGATCACTGACGCTCAGGGACATCCATTATAGTTGGACGACGTGCGTTACCACATCGATTACGAAAGTCGCCCGCTGGGCTGGCGTCACCGCGGTCGTCGTCCGCTCAACCGCAACTGACTGGGGGACGGACGTTGGACGGCGAACGCGGCGGACACCGCCGGATCGCGACGACGGAAAGGAATTTGTGCGTCCGCGTTCACCACCGATTCACGACGCATGAGCGCCATCGACGTCCTGATACTGCGCGGCGGAACGCACGGGATGCCGGCCGCCGATTACGCGGCCGAGCTGCGGGACCGACTCCCGGACCACGAGATCGAGGTGGCACGAACGCCTCGAGAGGAGCGAGCCCTCGCCGACGACGCGAGGGTGATCACTTCGACCGACCTCGACCCGGACCTGTTAGACGGCGCGTCGAACCTCGAACTGTTCGCCGGTGTCGCGGCAGGGTACGACCACCTGCCGCTCGACGCGCTGTCGGAGCGCGGCGTCGCCGTCACGAACGCGTCGGGGATCCACGCCCCCAACATCGCGGAGCAGGTGCTCGGCTACGCGTTGCAGCACGCTCGGCGCCTCGACGAGGCCAGACGGCGGCAGAAGCGCCGCGAGTGGCGGCACTTCCAGGCGGGCGAACTGCACGGAAGCACCGTCACCATCGTCGGTCTCGGCGCGATCGGCAAAGCCGTCGCGGAGCGCGTCTCGGCGTTCGGCGTGGACACCGTCGGCGTCCGCTACACGCCGGAGAAGGGCGGGCCGACCGACGAAGTCGTCGGGTTCGACGAGGACGAGATCCACGACGCGCTGGCCGATACCGACTTCCTCGTCGTCGCGTCGCCGCTGTCGGAGACGACGCGGGGCCTCATCGGGGCCGAGGAGTTCGAGACGCTCCCGCCGAACGCGTACCTCATCAATGTTGGACGGGGACCGATCGTGGACACCGACGCGCTCCTCGAGGCGCTCCGGAAAAACGCCATCGCCGGCGCGGGGCTCGACGTCACGGACCCCGAACCGCTCCCGCACGACCACCCGCTGTGGCGGTTCGAGAACGTGAACATCACCCCGCACAACGCCGGGCACAGCCCGGAGCACTGGGCCCGCCTCGCCGACATCGTCGCCGGGAACGTGCGGCGGTTGGACGCCGGAGACGACCTCTCTGAACTGGAGAACCTAGTCCGCGCGCCCAACTGAAGGGGTCGGCGGGCGGGCCTACGGGGCGGTCCGGTGCGAGATGGCCGTCCCGGTGCGCGAGTCGAATCGGAGATTCGCCGGCTCGATCCGGCTCACGCCGGATCGAACAGCTCCTCGCCCTCGGCCATGTGCTCCTCGACGGCGTCGAGGTCGAGCGTCAGGCCGAGTCCCGGCTCCTCCGGGATCTCCATGTAGCCGTCCTGTATGAGTTCGTCTTCCTCGACTAAGTCCTCCCACCAGCCGAGCTCGTAGGAGTGGTACTCGACGGCGAGGGAGTTCGGGATCGCGGCCCCGACGTGTGCGGAGGCCATCGTGCCGATCGGCGAGGAGACGTTGTGCATCGCGACGGGGACGTAGAACATGTCCGCGAGCGTCGCGATCTTCGCCGACTCCCGCATCCCGCCGACCTTGGGCACGTCGGGGGCGACGATGTCGACCGCCTGCTCCGTGATGAGCCGGCGCTGGCCGTGGGTCCGGTAGACGTTCTCGCCGACCGCGATGGGCGTCCCGGTCGACTGCGTGACCTCGCGCTGGACGTCGTGGTTCTCCGGCGGGACGGGGTCTTCGAGCCACCACACGTCGTACTGTTCGAGTTCCCGGGCCAGGCGCTTCGCGCTCCCCGCGCTGAACGCCCAGTGGCAGTCGAACGCGGCGTCTGCGTCGTCGCCGACGCGCTCGGTGACCTTCTCCACGATCTCGGCCTTGTGGTCGATCTCCGGGCCGCGGAGGTGGCGGTTGGCGCGGTCCTTCTCGTGGCCGCTCGGAACGTCGAGGTCGAACTTCAGCGCGTCGAAGCCGAGTTCGTCGACGACGCGCTCGGCCTCGTCAGCGCAGGCGTCGGGGTCTGCCTCGTCTTCGGTGTGGCAGTCGCAGTAGACGCGCACCTCGTCGCGGTACTTGCCGCCGAGCAGTTGATAGGCGGGCACGTCCAGGATCTTGCCGGCGGCGTCGTGGAGCGCGAGTTCGATGCCGGAGATGGCGGCGATGTCCTTGCCGGCGATCGAGCCCTCCCCGGACATCTTCTGGACCATGTGCTCGTAGAGGCGGTCGATGTCGAGCGGGTTCTCCCCGACGACGAACGGCGTGAGCCGTTCGATGATCTCGGAGAGCGCGCCGCCCCAGTACGCTTCCCCGTTGCCGACGACGCCGGCATCGGTGTAGACGCGCACCAGCGTCCAGGGGTAGTTGCCGTCGACGATCGTCGTCTGTACGTCCGTGATCTCCACGTCGCGGTCGCCGCGGGACTTGGTCACGCCCATCGTCTCCGCGGACAGATCGCGCATAGTGTACTCCGCGTTCGGATCAGAGAGATGTCTGTAGTCCATCAGCGTCCGTAGATCACGGGCGGTGCTCCTAAAACTTCCGCAGCAGGGTCGGGGTGATCCCCCGATGCGGTCGACTCAGTCGCGCAGGACCGAGGCATCGAACACAGGCTTGCAGGTGCCACCCCGCAGGAACGTCTCGAACGCCTCGTCCGCGTCCAGCAGGCTGAACCGGTCGTCGAGGAACGTCTCGTGGTCGACGTCGCCGGCTTCGATCATTCGGAGCGACCGCTCGAAGTCGTCGTACATCGAGGCGTACGAGCACTGGAGGTCGATCTCCGAGCGGACGAGCGGGGAGTACTCCATCGTCGTCTCGCCGGTCTGGCCGACGAGGACGATCTGGCCGCCCTTTCGCACCTCGTCGACGGCCATCGTCAGCCCGGACGGATGGCCGGTCGTGTCGAAGACGACGTCGTAGCCGACGCCGTCGGTCAGTTCGTCCCGATAGGCGTCCAGGTCGTCGGCCTCCACGTTGACCGTCTCGAAGCCGAGGTCCTCCGCGAGGGGGAGGCGGTAATCGGCGTCTCGCCCGACGCCGGCGACGACCACCTCGCCGCCCTGCGCGTCCGCGATCTGGGCCGTCAGCTGGCCGATCGGCCCGGGGCCGGCGACCATGACGCGGTCGCCGGGGCTCACCCGCGAGTTCTCGATGACGGCGCGAGCGCCGATGCTCGTCGGTTCGACCAGCGCGGCGTGGCGCGGGTCGACACCGTCCGGGACCGCGTGGAGAGCCGTCTCCGGGACGGCGATGTACCCCGCGTACGCGCCGTCGTGATCGACGCCCGTGATCACGGCGTTCTGACAGACGTTCTCCTCCCCGACCTCGCACTGATAGCAGTCGCCGCAGCCGCGGATCGGTCGCTCGACCACGCGGTCGCCGACCGAGAACTTCGCGACGGCGTCGCCGACTTCGACGACGCGCCCGGTGTACTCGTGCCCGATGACGTTGGGAAGGTCCATCCGCTCGAACGCAGACTCGAACTCGTAGATGCCCGCGTCGCTCCCGCAGAGCCCGGCGTAGTCGACCTCGATAAGCGCCTCGTCGGCCGCCGGCTTCGGTCGGTCGCGGTCGACGAGTTCCACGGCTCCGCTGCTGCGACCCGTTTTGGCAAGTGCGCGCATATCCACTGGTTCTCCGCACTGGCGGTAGAAGGTTACGGAGTCCGCCGCTCGGACCGCACTGGTCGGTCGACGGTACCGTCGTGCCGCCGATCCGGTTCCCCACCAGCAAGAGTAAAGGAGCGCGACCGAGTCGTCGCGACCATGACGGAGTACGAACACAGCCCGGTAACGGTCGAGGGGAAGCGGGCGGTCGTCGTCGGCGGGACGAGCGGCATCGGACAGGCCATCGCGCTCGGGTTCGCGAGCGAGGGCGCGGACGTCGTCGCGACCAGTCGCGACGAGGGGAGAGTCGCGGAGACGGCGGCGATGATCGAGGACCGCGGCGCGGAGACCGCGCGGGTGACCTGCGACGTGACCGACCCCGACTCGCTGGAGCGGGTCCGCGATCGGGCGGAGGACGAACTCGGCGGTATCGACGTCGTCGTCGCGTCTCAGGGGGCGATCTCCCGGGAGTCGGTCGCGGACATCTCCGACGAGGACTGGGACTTCGTCACGGACGTGGCGCTCGACGGCGTCCGCCGCGTCACGCAGGCGTTCGCGCCGGCGATGGCAGACGGCGGCAGCATCGTCAACGTCTCCTCGCTCGCCGCCAGGCTCTCGATGGCGAACTTGCCCGCCTACTCTGCGGCGAAAGGCGGCGTCGAAGCGTTCACCCGAGCGGCGGCCAAGGAACTCGCGCCCGAACTGAGGGTCAACGCCGTCGCCCCCGGGTTCGTCATCACTCCGCAGAACGAGGACACGTACGCCGAAGGGACCGAGAAGCGCGAGCGAATCGACGAGCGGACGCCCATGGGCCGGGTTGCGGACCGAGGGGAGATCGTCGGCGCGGCGGTGTACCTCGCCAGCGACGCCGCCTCCTACGTCACCGGTGAGGTCGTCACGGTCGACGGTGGGTTCGCCGACAGCGCGTTCTGAGCGGTCGTCGGTGTTCGTTATTGATGAATACTCGTTCGCGAAAATTCGGCCATTCACCCTCCGGCCTCAGGCGTAGGTGAGGTTCAGTTCGATGACGTTCGCCGCGCTCTTCAGCATCTGCGGCAGTTCGGTCTCGAAGCGCTCGCCCTGCATGCGGCTCGTCGGCCCCGCGACGCTGATCGCGCCGACCGGCCGGTCGTCGAGGTCCAGAATCGGGACGGCGACGCAGCAGAGCCCGCCGATCCGTTCCTCGCGGTCGAACGCGACGCCACGTTCGCGGACCGCGGCCAGCTCGGAGGCGAGTTCGTCGCGGTCGGTGATGGTTCGCTCGGTCTCCGCCGACATCCCGTGCCCGTCGAGGATGGCGTCGACGCGTTCTTCCGGCATGTGCGAAAGGATCGCCTTTCCGAGGGCGGTGTTGTGCAGCGACACGCGGTGGCCCGTGCTCGCCGCGACGTTGACGGCCTGGTCGCCCCGCACCCGACAGACGTACACGCCCTGCCCGTGCTCCTCGACGAGCAGGTTGACGAGCTCGCCCGTCTCGTCGGCGATCGACTCCAGTTCGGGGCGCGCCGTCTCGTAGAGGTCGTTGCGCTGGCGCGCGTACCGCCCCAGGTCGAGAAACCGGAGCCCGACGTAGTACTCCGACCCCTCCTTGACGACGTACTCCTCCTGTTCGAGCGTGCTGAGGTAGTTGTACGCGCTGCTTTTCGGCAGGTCGAGCTCGTCCGCGAGCTCGGTCACGCCGGCCCCGTCGAGCCGTCGCAGCGTCTGCAGGACCTCGAACGTCGTCACGACGGATTTCACCGGGTTGTTCGCTTCCGATCCCATGCTCTTCCGTTATCGGCGTTTCCCATAAATAGCTACGTGTTCTTCTCTCACGAACGGTTGCGTGCGAACGTCGGTCAAACGGTCGAACGCCGTTGCGTCTCGTTACGTCTCAGGAGAACAGTCCTCAGAAGTGCGTTCACCTATAGTGAACATTTTCCTGAATAGTGGTGCGATCACCTCTGTTCTTACAGCCCTATTTCTGTAAAGGGTGTGCAGAGAGCGGATCGCGAAGAGGCCCGAGAGACAGCGGAGAGCCGGATCGCCGCGACCGAGCGCAGAGAGAATCACCAGTCGTGTCCGCACGCGCACTCTCCGATACAGTACGACGTGCCCGAGTCCGAGTCGACCGCGAGGGTCGCTAATCGCTTCAATCGGTTGCCGGACCCGCTACCGGCTGGTCGGATTCCGGCCGCCGTGGCGCCGTAGGGGTCCGGTCCGACCTCGATCCTCTCGGTGACCTCCCGTGCCTCGTGGTCGACGACGGCGACCTCGTCGCTCGTCTGGACAGGGACGTACAGTTTCTCGTGGGCCGGCCCCCACGTCCCGACGAAGGCCTGCCCCCCGAGGTCGAGACGCTTCGCCACCGCTTCGCCCTCCACGTCGATCACGCTGACGTCCTCGGTGTCGGGTGTGAACACGTAGCCGATGTCGCCGTCCGGGCCGATCTCGCTGGTGAGCGGCAGGTGGCCGAGGCCGTCGTCGCTCGTCAGGCGAGCCACCTCCCGCGGCGTCTCCGGATCGCTCACGTCCCAGATGCTCTCCGTTCCGGTCTCCCCCTCGTTGTTCTCGATGAGCAGCGTCTCGCCGTCCATCGCGGCAGTACCCATCCACGGCGCCGGGGGAGTCCCCTCCTCGACGGGGTCGACCGCGACCTGCGTCGCTATCTCGAACGACTCGACGTCGAGGACAGTGAGCGTGTCGCCGTAGAGGTCCGGCACGTAGGCGTACTCCCCGTCCGGATGGATCGTGACGTCGCACGGCCCCGGCCCCGGCCCCTCTCTGTCGCCGCGACCGCCCTCGTCCGCGCGGTCGATCCGCGCCGTCACCTCGCCGAAGGTGTCCGACGCTGGATCCGCGTCGATCCGGTACTGCTCGTGGCTGGGCTCCCGAGCGCTCACGACGAGGTGCTTCCCGTCGGGCGTCAGTTCCTGCCAGTTCGCCCCGGACCCGGTGTCCACCGAGGCGACCTCGGAGAGCGACCCGACCTCGACGGCGCGGACCCCCTCGTCCACGTTGAGCCAGAGCGGATCGCTCGGCTCCTCCGTGATACCCGGCGCGTACTGGTTCGAGGGGAACGAGGCGGTCAGTGACAGCTGACGGGTCGCGACCACCGCGTCGTCAGTCGCGTCGACGACGCTCACCGTCCTGTCGCCCGTGTTGAACACGAACACCGAGTCCGCCTCGGTGACGCCGTCGTCGCCGGAACTCCCGCCGCTGTCGTCCGATCCCCCGGAGTCCCCTTCACTGGACCCACTGTTCGCGCAGCCGGCGGCCGCCGCGCCTGCGGCCGCCGAACCGGCAAGCATCGTCCGTCGCGAAACGCCCGCGGAGCGGTTTTCCCCGTCCCCGTTCGGGAAGAGCACGTCGTCCGATCGTTCGTCCATATGCGTGATACGGTACCGAGAGACAAAACAGTGGTCCCCGCTGGCGCAGCGGTCGCCCGACCGCAGGTTGGATCGAACGACAGAAAAGGGCGAGCGTACTCCGGCCCGGTATGGAAGTGCTGGGACGGCTGCTCGCGCTGCTCGCGTTGCTGCTGACGGGGACCGGTCTGCGCGCGGCGGGCGTCCTGAACGAGGCGCGGACCGACTGGCTGAACGCGGTGGCCTACTACGTCGCTCTCCCGGCGCTGATCTTCGTCGCCACGTACGACCGATCGGTCGCCGACCTGCTCACTCCGGCGCTGCTCGTCGGCCTCCTGGTCGTCCTGTTCGGGACGGCGGCGCTGGCGTGGGTAGTCCACCGAAACCTCCCCTCGCGGCCCCGGCGGAGCGTGGCGGTCATCCAGTCGTACCACTCGAACCTGGGCTATCTGGGCCTCCCGCTCGTCGCGGCGACCTTCGACGGCGACGTGACCGCCGTGGCGAGCGTGGTCCTCGGCGTCGTGTCGCTCGTCCAGGTCCCGCTGACGGTGTTCGTCCTCGTCGGCGTCAACGACGCGGACGCCGCCTTCGGTCACGAGCTCCGCCGCCTAGCGACGAACCCCGTCCTCGCCGCGCTGGTCGGCGGGCTCGCCGTCGGCTCTGCCGGACTCGCGGTCCCCTCGCCTGTCGCCGCGGGGCTCGACGCTCTGGGTACGCTCTCCCTGCCGCTGGCGCTGCTTTGCGTCGGCGCCTCTCTCGACCTCGACCTCCCGTCGGTTGATTACGGCACCACCGCCGCCGTCATCGCGGTCAAGATGGGCTGGATGCCGCTGCTCGCGTGGGCCGTCTTCTCCGTGCTCGGCGTCGATACCGCGACGTTCACCGCGAGCGTCGTGATGCTCGGCACGCCGACCGCAGTGTCGACGTACGTCTTCGCGAACGAACTCGGCGGCGACGAGGAGTTCGCGTCGCTGAACGTGTTCGTCACGACGCTCGCTTCCGTCGGGACGCTGTTTCTCCTCATCGAACTCGTCGGCTGAACGGGCGGTACTGTCTGAGCGGGCAGCCACGGGGGCCAGCCGGCAAGTACCGCGGTCGCCGCTGGAGACACACCTCTATCGATTTGTTCCGTCGCCGGGGATCTGGACCGTACGCCGCGCTCTACGGCGTCGACTCGTGCCGCGGTCGTCTCCACGAAACCCGCAGATTGCGAGACCTTCGAACTAATCGATAGAGGTGCGTCGGCGGGACTACGACTAGGTCTCGCTGGCCACCCGATCTCCCGAGGGGTTCGAACAGTGTCCGTCGCGGATCCGGAACTGGCTATTTAGTGATACATCCGAACGACCATGTAGCATCGCATAGTTGCGTCACGCATGACCGCCACAACGTACGACTGCACCTGCGGCGCGACCCTCCGATTCAAGCAGGACCTCGCGAAGGAGCAGGGCGTTCCCTACCCGACGTGGAAGTGCCGGCAGTGCGGCACGCCAGTCCCGGGGACGGTCGCCGAGAAGTTGCGGCATCAGCATCCGTCGTAACTGCCCGGCCCCTCCAGCACTATCTCTGTCGACGGTTTCGTGGGCGCCGAACCGACGTTCTCCCACGGAAATAGATGTCCAGATGGGTTGAACGGCCCCGTCGCGATCGTCCGCTCGTCGGAGGCTGTTCCTTACAAAAATAGTATCGTAATACGATGAAAGCGGAGTCGCGTAACCGAAGGCGGAGTTCGCTCAAGACGTCGCCGGGGTGTCGGGGTTTGGGGCTCGGACAGACTGGACAGCGTTCAATACGGTTGAACACTACGTATCGTGACGATCCACATCCATCCGGACGCCGACGAGTCAGGTCTCGTGGGGCGGGGGCGCGGCGAACGCGCCGTCGTCGAACTCGATCGGTGCCGGCTCCCGCACCACGCGGAGGTCCTCGCGTTTCCGCGCTGCGTCGACGAGCGCCGGCGAGGCGTAGAGGCGGTTCAGATGCATCGTGTCGGCGGCGCGGAGGACGCGCACCTCGTCGGGGTCGACGACGCCGATGGTCGACAGTGCGGCGGCGAGTCCGGCCCGGTCGGTCTCGACGACCGGCGGCAGGCGGACGCCCCGGATCGTGCTCGCGGTGATGGCGTTGATAAGCGTCGTGGGCGCGTCGAGTTCGGCAGCGACGTCCTCGTGGACGAGGTCGGCCGACCCCATCCCCATCGCGTTGCCGTGGGTGGTCTGCGTGAGGCCGCGGACGTAGATCCGTTTGACGTGGGGGAGCTCCGGCTCCGGCTCGTTGATCGCGAACGGCCGCCTGCCGATGACGTTCGTGTCCAGGCCCTGCCCGCTGATGTCCTTCCCCTGGCGGTCGAGGACGAGGGCGTCGACCTCGTCGAACGGGACCTTCGGCATGATCTCGTAGGCGGTTTCGAGTAGTTCGGCCTCGCGGTCGAGGAAGCCCTCGGGCCGGATCCCCTCCACGATGGTGGTGTCGTCGTGCTGGTCCTCGACGATCGCGACCCCGCCGACGACCGGGAGCTCCGCCAGCAGTCGCTCGGTGATCTCGGGGATCATGTTGCGGAAGCTCCAGTCGACCGCCCACTCGTGGGCGATCTTCGCGCCGCGTTGCTTCCCCATGCCGATGACGAGCATCTTCGAGAGCCCGCTCTCGACGGTCCCGTCGAAGTCGGTGTGGGGCTTGACCCGGTTGACGGGCAGGACGGCGTCCGCTGTGACGGCGTTGGCGTCCGCGACCACGGGCACGCCCCTGTCGGGGGTCTCGCCGACCTGCACGACGTCCATGCTCGATCTGATCTCGCAGCCGACGCGCTCCTCCGTGACGCCCAGCTCCTCGATCATCTCGCGCTGGCCCTCGCCCGTCGCGCCGCCGTGACTCCCCATCGCGGGGAAGATGAAGGGGCGGTAGCCGCGGTCGTCGAGCCCCTGAACGACGCCCCGGACCAGTTCCGGGAGGTTGGCGATCCCGCGACTGCCGACGCCGACGGCCACCTCGCCGCCCACCGGAACGTCGTCGAGCGCGAGGGCCCCCACCGCCGCGGCGGCCCGGTCCGCGATCTCGTTTTCGGGGATCGGGTCGGTGTCCCACACCTGCTCGATCAGGCCGAACTCGGGGATGACGGTGTCGCCGCACGCCTCCAGTACGGTCTCCTCCGGTACCGATAGGTCCTCTACGGTGTCCATACCGGAGACGCGTGCCTGAAACGCATAAAGATACTGTCCGCGACGGGTCGATCTCTTGCGGCGGTCGAAGGCTTGCAGTCGTTGCGCTCCGGGACAACTATGTGGCTACCGATACGTGGTGGAGGTATGATCGAGAACAGAGACAGGATCGGGAAGAGCGCGGACCACGCCCTGGCGCTCGACTGCGTCGTGGCCGGGATCGAGGCCGCCGATCCGGCGCGGGTCGTCACGGATCGGATCGACCGAGACGGATCGACGCTCGACATCGACGGCGATCGGTACGACCTCGACGAGTACCGACGGGTGGTCGCGGCCGGCGGCGGCAACGCGGCGGCGACGATGGCTCGAGCGCTGGAGGGGCTTCTCGGCGACCGGCTCGACGGCGGCGTCGTCGTCACGGACAACCCCGTCGAGACGAACCGCGTGACCGTCCGTCTGGGCGACCATCCCGTTCCGAGCGATCGCGGGGCGGAGAGCACGCGCGAACTCCTCGCCGTCGCGGACGACGCGGGGGAGGACGACCTCCTGATCGCCGTGGTCACAGGCGGCGGAAGCGCCCTCATGCCCGCGCCGGCCGGCGACCTCGCGGTCGACGACCTCCGGCGGACGACGGAGGCGCTCCTCGCGTCCGGCGCGACGATCCACGAGATAAACGCCGTCCGCAAGCACCTCTCCGAACTGAAGGGCGGCCGCCTCGCGCGTCGGGCAGCGCCGGCGACCGTGGTCGGACTCGTGGTGAGCGACGTCGTGGGTAACGACCTCGACGTCATCGCGAGCGGCCCGCTGACGCCGGACGAGTCGACGTACGGTGACGCCCGCTCCGTGCTGGACCGGTACGACGTCGACGTTCCTGCGGCGGTCCGGCGCCACCTCGACCGCGGTGCCGAGGGTGACGTTCCGGAAACCCCGTCGGCGGCGGACCCAGCGTTCGACCGCGTCCGCCAGCACGTCCTCGCGGATGGCAACACTGCGCTGGAGGGGGCAGCGGCGATCGCCCGAGAGCGCGGCTACGAACCCCTGATACTCAGTTCCCGGATCCGGGGCGAGGCGAAGGAGGCTGCGAAGTCGCTGGTCGGCATCGCGGAGGAGTGCGCGGCGACCGGAACGCCGGTCGAACCTCCGGCCGTGCTGCTCTCCGGCGGCGAGACGACCGTGAAGATCCGCGGTGACGGTCGGGGCGGCCCGAACCAGGAGTTCGCCCTGAGCGCTGCGCTCGAACTGGACGACGCGTCGATCACGGTCGCCAGCGTCGACACCGACGGGATCGACGGCAACTCCGACGCCGCGGGCGGAATCGCCGACGCCGGAACGGCGACGCCGCGGGCGGCCGCGCAGCGGGCGCTCGACGAGAACGACGCCGGCGGGTTCCTCGACGACCGCGACGGTGTCATCCGAACGGGGCCGACGAACACCAACGTCAACGACCTCCGCGTGTTCGTGGTGTCGTCAGAATAGCAGCCATCGGTCGCCGTTCGTCGGCAACCGAAGGTCGTTCAGCACTGCACCGATAGACTAGTTACTCTCCTCGGCCACGACCGTCCTGATCCAAAGCTATTAGAGGTAGCCGCCGGGATCGACACGTGCTCGTTCATCCATGAAGACGATAGTACAGACGGACCCCCAGTCCGTCGAGATGCAGGAGCGCGATGCACCTTCGCCGGACGCCGGGGAGGTACTCGTGAAGGTTCACTCGGCCGGGCTCTGCGGGAGCGACGCCCACGCCTACAAGTACGAGGGCGGCTACGAGTGGATCCCGATCCCCCGGATCATGGGCCACGAGTACTCCGGCGAGGTCGTCGAGGTCGGCGCCGACGTGACAGACTACGAAGCGGGCGACAAAGTGGTCGAGGAACCGATTCACGACTGCGGCCGCTGCTTCCAGTGCAATAACGGCCAGCCGAACGTCTGTCAGAACTTCTCCATCACCGGGATGCACCGGGACGGGGCATATGCGGAGTACGTCACAGTCGAGTCGCGGCACCTCCATCCGGTCCCCGACGATGTTCCGCTCCGCCATGCGGCGATCACGGAGCCGACCAGCATCGCTACGCGCGCGGTGTTCGACCAGTCGGAGACGACGCCGGGCGATACCGTCCTCGTCGAGGGGCCGGGCCCGATCGGCGTCCTCACGGCCGCCGTGGCGGACTCGCTCGGCGCGAACGTCCTCGTCTCCGGGCTCTCGCAGGACACGAAGTACCGGTTGCCCCTGCTCGACGACCTCGGGATCGAGACGGTCAACGCCGAAGAGGCGGACGTCGAGGAGCGCGCGGCGGCGTTCACCGACGGTCTCGGCTTCGACGTCGTGTTCGACACGACGGGCCACAGGAGCGGCGTCGAGATGGCCGCCGACCGCGTCCGGAAGGGCGGCCAGATCGTCGTCGTCGGCCTCCCGGGCGAGGACAGCGAGCTGTTCATGACGCCGCTGGTCAGGGGCGAGGTCGACCTGAACACGTCGTACGGTTCCACGTGGCGGAACTTCGAGCAGGCGCTCCGGCTCATGGAGCGCGGCGAGATCGCCGTCGACGAGATCGTCGACGATTCGTTCGACGTCGCCGACCCGGACGCGGCGTTCGAGGCGTTTCTCGCCTCGGAAACCTGCAAACCCGTGTTCAGCTTCGACCGCTGATATGACACCTCATGTTGGGGACCTCTACCGCAGTGATAACGGTCCCGCCGAGCCCCCGGTTCCGGGGATCCACTGCGCCGAGATCCACGAGGGCGCAGGCTTTCGCACGATCGACGGCCGCGAGTACTGGACCGGTACGCCACATATCGAAGACGACCGACAAGGGGGTGATACGGACGGCACGTCAACCACCGATTGAGACCCGCTGCCTCTGTGACTTTCGAGCCGACGTTTTCCTCGTTTTCGACGCCGTTCGGTACACCGAAGTTCCCGGTCGACGTTCCGGTCAGTATGAGCGACATCGGGCTGATGGGATCGTACACGCCGTCGGGCGGCACCGGACTCTACAGCTACCGCGTCGACCGCGACGGAACGTTCGAACGGCTTGATGAAGCCTCCGAGCGCGACCCGTCCTTTCTGGCGGTCCACCCGTCGGGCGAGTTCCTCGTCGCGGTCAACGAGGTCGACGACGGCGCGCTGACGACGTACGCGGTCGACCGGGAGTCTGACGCGCTCTCCCATCGCGACCGGGCGGGAACGGGCGAAGCGGGACCGTGCCACGTCGCCGTCGACGCGACTGGGTCGTACGCGGTCGCCGCGCACTACGTCGGCGGTGCGGTGACGGTACATCCCCTCGGCGAGGACGGGTACGTCGGCGAGCCCGCGGACGTCGTTCGCCACGATGGGTCGAGCGCACACCCGGAGCGACAGACCGAACCCCATCCGCACTCGGCGGTGTTCGGTCCCGAGAACGAGTACGTCTACGTCCCCGACCTCGGCACCGACCGCGTGTACGCCTACGCGTTCGACGCCGCCGACGGGACGCTCCGCCCGGCGTCGACGCCGCACGTCGACCTCCACGACGGGGCCGGACCGCGACACGCAGCCGTTCACCCTGACCGCGAGGTCCTGTACGTGCTCAACGAGCTCGACGCGACGCTCGCTGCGTTCGATCTGGGAGACGAGGGGCGGCTCACACGGTCCGCGACTGTCGAATCGATCCCGGGCGGAGCGCCCGAGGGGACCATTGCAGCCGACGTGAACGTACACCCCTCTGGCGACTGGGCGTACGCATCGAACCGCGGCCACGACTCGATAACGTGGTTCGGCCTCCGCGACGACCCCCGTCGCCCCAATCGCGCAGGGTCGACGCCGACGGGCGGCGAGTGGCCCAGGAACTTCGCGCTCTCGCCAGCGGGGGACCGGCTGTTGGCCCTCAACCAGCGGTCGGACTCGGTCGTGCCGTTCCGGGTCGGCGAATCGGACGGGACGTTGCGGAGAACCGGAGACCCCGTCGCCGTCGACAGGCCGTCCTGCCTCCGCTTTCTCTAGGCACCCGGTTAGAGGTCCCGCCAGCTGACCTCGGGTTCCCAGCCGAGCAGGTCGCGGGCTTTGTCGACGCTGATGAGCGACTCCGTCCCGTCGAGGTTCTGGCGGACTTCGGCGTCGGGAAAGTACTTCTCGGCGAGCGCGTCGGAGGCGGCGTCGGCCGACGTGTCGGCGGCCACCGCCCAGAACGCCTCGTGGCCGTCGAACTCCGTCTCGACGGCGCGGCGCGCGATCCGGGCTGCGTCGTCGATGTGGACGTACGAGAACACCACGTCTCGGGTGGTGTGGTGCCACCGGTCGTCGAGCGCCGCGAGCGGGCGATTCTTCTCCACGAACTCCTCGCGCAGTTCGTCGCTCGTCGCGACCCAGGGGTAGCGCAGCGAGGCGATCGACGGGGAATCGGGGAGCCGGCCCACCCCGTCGGCGGTCACCTCCATCGCGTGCTTGCTGACGGCGTAGGGGTCCCGCGGCGTGAGGGGGTGCTCCTCGTCGACGGGGAGGTACTCCACTTCCGTGGGCTCCTCCTGGTACGCGGCGCCCATGACGTTGATGCTCGACGGGAGGATCACCGAGTCGAGGCCGAGCTCGCGAGCGGCCTCCAGTACGTGGTAGGCGGATTCCACGTTACTCTCGTATGTCCGGAAGCCCGGATGGTTCGTGGGTCCCGGAATGGTCCCCATGTGGACCACCGCGTCGGCGTCGATACGCGCGAGCGACCCGTACACCTCGCCCGCGTCGAGCATGTCGGTCGTTCGGTACTCGTCGGAGACATCTTCGTCGCGCTTCCCGCGAGAGAGGTTCGCGGTCCGGTAGCCGGTGTCGTTTAGTTCCGCCAGGATCGCCTCGCCGATCTTGCCGTTCCCCCCGGTGACAGCGACGCAGTCTATCGCCATACGTCACGTTCGAAGGGTACCCTGTTATATATTTCCGACCTCGCGCCGGGCTGCGGGCGGGGGCGACGAACCATCCGCACACACAGTGCAGAGCAAATATCGGTCTGCGACCGCCGCCAGCGAGGCCACGAAGGTTGGCCAGGTCCTAACGTGTCGGACCACAAAGCGAGGAACGTTTAGTGCTACCTCACATCTCCCACGAGCGGTGGACCTCGCGGCAAGTCGGTGTCACAGGCGCGCTCGTCCACTCTAGGACTGGTCACCGTTCGCCATGGCAGTCCCCCTCGCTTAACTGTCCGTCGTTGGAGCACGTAGATATACCTTACTCGGTTAGGTGTGTCTTATCGTCAACTTCTGACCGGACCGCGCGCGGTGCCGCCGTGTACACCGACGGAACTCTCAGCCCGAATCCGGGGCAGTAACCACTCCGTGATCCCCGCAGAGAGCGCCGAATTCCCCCGAATTGCTCCGTAGAAGAGCGAACGAGAACGAGGTAGCGTCTGCTGTTACCTCGCCGAATTCTATATATCGTAATAGAATTTAAAATTCGCCGAATCGGCCCAGACGGCCGCCAGGGCCAATCAGAGTCGGAATCTCTGATTCGGACTGCCGTTCTATGTTACGCACGCTTAGTTGAGAAAGCGTGCGTAAGATATTCAACGTCCCCCTACGTCCCCCCATGCTGACGAGAACCGCGATACATGCGCCACCGCCGCTCCCCCGCCGAAACGCGGGCACGAACCGACAGAAACGCCGCCTCAGGTACCCAATGTCCAGTACAGCGGGTGATCCGGAGTGCGTAACGAGCGGTCGTCGGAGACGCCCATCGCCAGCACGTTCCCGAAGTTCCTCACGGACAAGGGGAAAGGCCAGCGCGGCGACGACGGGAACTACCGACGCGACGCCGAACGCGAGCTCGACCGGTTCCTACGCTGGTGCCGGGGCGACGCCGCCGACCCGGCGAACGCCGAACCGCCGGCAGAATGGGACGGCCTCCGTCCGCCGTCCGAGCGCGACCGGGACGTGACGTTCGCCGACCTGGACGCGACCGCGTTCGGGGATTACGCCCGTTACCTTCGGGCCTCGGGGCTCTCGAACGGCACGGTCAGGACGTACTACGCCCACGTCGCTTCGTGGTGCGGCTGGGCCCACGGGCAGGGGTACGTGCCCCGACACTACGCGAGAGAATCGGACGCGGAGGATCCGCTGCCGAACGACGACGGGCGCCGCCCCGGTGACCAGCAGGCCTGGACGCCCGACCACCGAGACCGCATCACCCGATTCGTCGACGAGCGGGCCGAGGCGGCGATAGACCGGTTCGCGGACCTCGACGTACCGCCGTGCGAACGCGATGACCCCGAGAGCACGGCCCGTAGAGAGAAGGAGAGCGCCCGGTTCGAGGCGGTGAAGCGATGCCGGGAGCGCGCACTGGCGTACGTCCTCGCCTACACGGGACTGCGGGCCGCCGAGTTCCTGAACGACCCGGACGACGACCGCGCGGGTCGAAACGGACTCCGGTGGGCCGACGTCTCGTTCGCGGACAAGAACGCGACGGTGTTCAGGAAGAAGCAAGCGTGGGACGAGGCCTCCCTTCCGGACCCGCTTCTCGGCCCGCTACGTCGGTATCGGCGCCTCCTCGATCCGCCGTCGGAGTGGCCCGTCTTCCCCACGCTGCACCGTCCTACCCTCGCGCGACACGTCACGAGCGAGCTGGCGGAGAACGGTCACGACGAGGGCGAGATCGTCCGAATACGCGAGGGGACATCCGACCTCCTCGTCGCCGCGGAACACGACCTTTCCCCGCCGCCGGCGCTGAAGCCGAACGGCGCTCGACGGGTCATGAAGCGCCTGTGCGACGACGCCGGGATCGACCTCGACGGCGACCGACACGGCTATCTGGCCCCGCACGGCGGCCGCCGCGGAATGGGCGAGGTGTTCGTCCGCGAGTTCGGCTACGCCGCCGCCGCGCGGTACCTCGACAACTCAGAGGAGCAGGTGCGAGACGCCTACCAACACATCGAGGCAGCCGAACAGGCCGACATGGCCGCGCAAGCGCTCGCCAGAACCGACGGGCGGGTTCGCGGCCCGTCGGACGCCGAACGCGACTGACGCTTCCGTGGACGACGCGGATCGGTCGATTAGAGAGACCAGCCGGCAACTGATCTCCTCGGCCAAACCGTCCGCGGGATTTAGTAAGATCACCTATAGATCATCCCAACGTGTTTTGGTCGAGGAACCTTGCTTTTAGAGCCGGTAAATATGGGTATGCACGGAAAACTGGCGTTCTTCAAAGACAGACTTCTCGGATCCGGTGATGGAACCGAGACCCCGGGTGAGCAGGACAGCTCAGATTGCGTCCTCTTCGAGTGTCCGGCATGCGGCTCCGTCCTCATCGAATCCTCCAACGACCAGTGCCCACAGTGCGACTCGGCGGAGCTCGTCGAGGTTTGAGAGGCCAGCGATACTATAAACCTCATACCGCTATACTGAATTTCACCCCTGAGGCGCGTAATGACGGATCAACCGGAAGCGGTGTCTCTGGGGAATCGCGGGAGTCGATACAGCACTACGGGGAGTGACAGTGGCGTAGGCGACTTTCGACGCCCGTGCCAGAACCGCCTTACCGAGCGGCGTGATTCTTTCCCAGTGGACCATGACCGAAAGATCGCCGAGGGCGAACGACAGTTCGACTCCTGAAAGCACGAACCGTCGGCGGTTCCTCAGAGGAACCGCCGCCGTCGCGACGACGGGCGCTGGCATCTCCGCATTCGGGGGCGTCGTGGCGGCGCACTTCCCGGCAGAACTCGACGTCGACGTACAGCCGGGCAACGAGGACAACTTCGTCGACCTCGACGAGCACGAGTCCGTCACCGTCGCGGTGTTTCGCAGCGAGTTCCTCGACGGCGACGGCGAGGCGGCGGTGTTCGACCCCACGGACGAACCCGTCCGGTATCGGTTCGGATCCCGGAGCGAACTGGACGACGGGGACGGTGCTCGGCCGACCGACGGCGGAACCGTGGAGACGTTCGACGCTCACAGCGAGGAGGGAGAGAGTCGCGCGGCGCTCGTGCTCGACTTCCCGGTCGCGGAGACGGGGTTCGACGGCGGCGAGGAGACGGCGTGGCTGTACTGGGAGCGCGACGACTCGGGCGAGCACGGCTACGCCGGGTACGATACCCTCACGGTGTATGAGAACGAGGTCTCGAACCACGAAATCGTCGACCTTCTCAGGGCATCGATGAACTCGACGTCGTAACGGGCGATCTTCGGGGCCACCTTCGAACGGTCCGACGCGGTCGATGATCCGGCGTTCTCGGGTTCTGGACTCGGAGAGCGTCTCCGCTGGTAAACTGGATCGCTTCTTCGAGTCGTCTACTGCTCATCCTCCGGAACGTCGATTGCCAGCGTGATCGAGACCGGATCGACCTGCTGGGACAGCATCACGTTCTCTACGGTCTCCTCGTCGACGTTGCGTACCGTTCCTTCGACGGAAAAGTCGATCGTCTGACCGTCGTCGCGTCGCGATAGTTCGAGGTCGCTGACGTCGGTCTGGCCGAGGTTTATCGAGACTTCTTTCGTGGGCATCAGGTTAGGTGATTCGACGGGAACACGCATAAAGACCGGGTGAGATTTGCGTCATAGAACCCGCGTAACAACCGATATCGACGGAATCTTCCCGTCCATCGAATGCGCAGATCGGGAGACTGCGAGTTCCCGCGGCGACCGACGACCGCCGCGCAACGCCTTACCGCGTCAGTCGGCGCAGAGCGCCTCACGGGACCGTAAGTAAGCCTCGACGGGTAGGTTTATCAGTTCAGTCGCCGAACTCGGGGCGATGACAGACGCCTCGCGGACGATCGGCGCGGTCGAGACGGCCTGCACCGTCATCGACGTGCTGGAGGACCGCCTCGAGGTCGGCGTCTCCGAACTCGCCGACGAACTGGGAGTGACGAAAGGGACCGCGCACAGCTATCTCGCGTCCCTGGAAAAACGCGGGTTCGTCGTCGCGGAAGACGGCCGTTACAGCCTCAGCCTCCGGTATCTCGGGCTGGGCGAGACGGTGCGGAACCGGATCGAGGCCGTCGACGTGGTCGAGGCGGAGCTCGCAGGGCTCGCGAGCGAGTTCGGCGAACGTGCCCAGTTCGGGATGCCGGAGGGCGGCAGAGCCGTCTACGTCCACCGCGAGACGGGATCCGAGGCGGTGAACTCGACGTTTCGCGTCGGCGACTACGAGTACCTCCACGCCGTCGCGCTCGGAAAGGCGATGCTCGCGCACCTCCCCGACGAGCGGGTCGACGCCGCGGTGGACGAGCACGGGCTTCCGGCGTACACGGAAAACACCGTCGCGACGCGAGCGGAGCTTGACGAGCACCTGGAGCGGATCCGGGAGCGAGGGTACGCGGTCGACGACGAGGAGCGGGTCCGTGGCGTCCGATGTCTCGCCGTGCCGGTGCTTCGCGACGGCGGCGACGTCGTCGGCGCGATGAGCGTCTCCGGGCCGAAGCGACGGATGACCGACGAGCGGCTGGAAGGGGAAATTCTGGACGGCCTCCGACGTGCCGTCAACGTGGTCGAGGTGAACGCCCAGCTGTCGTAACTACTCCGGCGGCGCGACCACGTCCTCGTCGACGAGCCGGTCGACGGTCGCGTCGTCGTACCCCGCCGCGGTCAGGATCTCCCGCGTGTGTTCGCCGAGCAGCGGCGGATACCGTCGGATCGACGTCGGCGTTCGGGAGAAGTGCATCGGCGACCCCGGCATCTCCACCTCGCCGGCGGTCGGGTGCTCGACGGACCGGCGCATGCCGCGGGCCTTCACCTGCGGGTCGTCGAACACGTCCGCCATGTCGCGGACGTCGCTGGCGGGAACGCCGTGTTCGTCCATGACGTCGAGGAACGCGTCCGTCGAATACGTGGCAATCTCCTCGGCGAGGAGGGCGTCGAGGTCGTCGCGGTTGTCCACGCGGTCGGCGTTGGTCGCGAAGCGGTCGTCGTCCGCCAGTTCCTCGCGACCGATCGCCTCGCAGAACCGCGGCCAGATGTTCTCGGACGCGACGGCGACGACGACGTACCCGTCGCACGTCTCGAACGCTTGATACGGGGCGATCGTGGGGTGCTTGCTCCCCATCCGTCCCGGCGGATCGCCGGTCGCGAAGTAGTTCGAGGCCATGTACGTCATCCACGCCACCTGCCCGTCGAGGAGGCTGACGTCGATCTTCTGGCCGCCCCCGCCACCGATCTCTCGCTCAAGCAGCGCCGCCAGAACGGCCTGCGTCGCGTACATCCCCGCGCCGATGTCGGCGATGGCGACGCCCACCCGGACCGGTATGCTGTCCTCCGCGCCGGTGATGCTCATGAGCCCGCCCTCCGCCTGCATGATGATGTCGTACGCCGGGCGGTCCCGGTCCGGCCCCCACTCGCCGTAGCCCGACAGCGAGCAGTAGATCAGTTCGGGGTTTCGCTCCCGCAGGTCCTCGTAGCCGAGACCCCACTCGTCCATCTTCCCGACGCGGAAGTTCTCGACGACGACGTCGGCGTCGGCCGCGAGGTCCCGGAACACGTCCCGACCCTCCTCGCTGGCCAGGTTCAGCGCTATCGAGCGCTTGTTCCGGTTGACGCTCAGGTAGTACGCCGCCTCGTCGCTCTCGCCGTACGTCGGCGGGTGCCAGCCGCGGGTCTGGTCGCCGACGCCGGGTCGCTCGACCTTGATCACGTCCGCGCCGAGGTCGCCCAGCTGCATCGTGCAGAACGGGCCGACGAGGACGCGGGACGCGTCGAGGACGGTCAGGCCGTCGAGCGGTCCCGCGTCGCCGTCCGGGTCTCTCGCTTCGCCGGTCATGATCGCTGACTGCGCGGGCCCCACAGATGTTTCTCCCGGTTTCCGATCCTGGTTGCCGACGCGCGAGAAGGAACGTACAGTTCGTTAACACTTGGTTAATTAGGGGACGGCTCCGCGTAGCAACGGCGACCCTATCCCACGGCGTCGGCCGAAGCACACGAGTGGGGACGCTCGCGGACGGACTACTTGCGTCGCCAGGTACGGAACGGGTGACGCGTCAGTCCCGCATCCATTCGCTCGCCTGCGGTTCTGCAGGGTCCGTCCGGACCTCGACGAGTTCCGGGTCGTCGGAGGCCAGGGCCTCGTCGAGCGCCGCGCGGATCTCGGCGGGCGTGTCGGCCCGCGTCGCGTTCACGTTCATCCCCTCGGCGACGGCGACGAAGTCGAGGGGAGCGTCGCCCCAGCCGTACTCCTGCGGCGCGAGGTCGTAGCTCCGGCCGGCCTCCTCGCTGATGATGGCGTAGTCGTCGTTGTTGAAGACGACCACGACGACGGGGAGGTCTTCGGCGGCCGCCGTGTGGAGTTCGTGGACGCACATCATCAGCCCGCCGTCGCCGGTCAGCGCGACCGACGGGCGGTCCGGATCCGCCGCTGCGGCCCCGATCGCGGACGGGAGCGCGGTCCCCATCGTCGCCCACGATCCGGGGTTGACGTAGCGCCGCGGTCCGTACGCCTCGAAGACGTTCAGGCCCCAGACGCGGAAGCCGCCGGCGTCGGCGGTCACGACGGCGTCCCGCGGCAGGGCCTCGCGGACTTCTCGGAGCGCCCGGACGGAGGTGAGCGGCTCGTCGTCGAGCAGCGATTCGATCCGTTCCTCGGTCGCGGCGCGGACCGATCGAGCGCGGTCGGCTCCGCCCGATGCGCGGATCTCGCGGTCGGCGAGCGCGTCGTCGAGCGCCGCCAGCGCGTCGGCGGCGTCAGCGACGATGCCGACGGTCGGGTCGTAGGCGGTGCCTACGTCGTCGGGGTCGAGCGTGACGTGGACGAACTCCGACGGGAGTTCGACGGAGAAGTTCCGGGTGCCGACCGCGTCGAGGTCGGTGCCGACGCCCAGCAGCGTCTCGGCCGAGGCCAGTTCGTCCAGCAGTTCCGGCGGCGCGCTGCCGCTCAGACACCCCGCGGCGAGTTCGTGGTCGTCCGGGATCGTCCCCTTCCCCTTGTACGTGGTCACGACGGGCGCGTCGAGGCGTTCGGCGACGCTCAGGAGTTCCGGCGTCGCCTCCGCGGCCCGAACGCCGCCGCCGGCAACGACGATAGGTGACGGGGAGTCCGCGAGCAGGTTCGCGGCCGTCGCGACGGCGTCCGCCGGGACGTCCGCGGCCTGCGGCGATCGATCGACGCTCGCCGCCGCGAGTGGGACGTCCATCCGCAGGAAGTTCTTCGGGACGCCGACGCGGACCGGCCCCTTCGGCGGCGTCCGGGCCGTCTCGACGGCGCGTTCGAGAACGGCGGTGGTCGACTCCGGGTTCTTCACGACGACGTTCTCCTTCACGACGTTGTCGTACGTGTCCGGCGGCGTCTCGTGGATCGCGTCGCCGCCGCGGAGCTCGGGCTCCGTCTCTATCGCGACGTGCAGCAGCGGCGTGCAGTCGTTCAGCGCGTTTTTCAGCCCGTTCATCGCGTTCATGTCGCCAGGCCCGGGGATGACGACGGTGGCAGCCATCTCGCCGCTCGACTCGGCAAACCCCCAGGCCTGATGGGACACAGCGGTCTCGTGGCGTGCGACGACGAACTCGATATCGTCGCGGCCGCCGATTCCCTCGTTCAGCGGCAGCGACTGCTTCCCGGGGATGCCGAACACCGTGTCGATCCCGAGCGATACCAGCTTCTCCACGACCGCGTCGCTGACGTCCATACTCCGCCCTCTTTCGCCGGCGGTAATTAAGGTCCCTTCTTCGCCGCCCAACCAGTCGTTCGTCGATATCAAACAGTGTGCCGGGCTAAGGATTGGGGAAGATCGACAGTCTGCGACACAAGTGGTCGATAATGGCTATTTAGGGCGAGGAAACCCACTGACCCAGAACCCCCAGTGCGTTCGAAAGTATCAAACAAATATCGAGGCGCACTGTTCGGGACCAGGATCAGCGGCGCGTAATGCCTCGGTTCAGGCTCGATCGATGGAACTGACTGGCGGAAGAGCGCGCTGGTGCAGCAGCGCCCGGGGTCGAAGCAATCGAACCCCGAAAAGGATTTGAAATTATCAAACAAATTCGTCCGGCTGTCGTATCGAGGATGTCGTGTCAAACCGATCGCCCGACGAGAAGAAGCGTCTGATCCGTCGTGCTCGGATTACATACTTACGGTTGTAAACACGTCGCAATGTAAAGTGAGCAGTAAGCTTACAATCGGAGCGGATGTTGACAGATATACAATTATTTACATTAGCGAGTAACACCAGCCGAGCGCGCCGAGACGATCCGCTTCAGATGATTACTTTGCCACAGACCTACTTGGCCCGCCCATGAGCGATCCTGACGACGCGACCGTCACGGAACGGTTCGAGTACGACCCGGGCGTGATACGGGTGGGGCGAGGAAGCGTCAGCCGACTGGACGAGGAACTCGACTCTCAGGGGATCGACCGCGCGCTCGTCGTCTGCGGGACGACCGTCGGTTCGACGCCGCCGGTGATCGATCCGGTGAAGGCCGGACTGGGCGAAACGCTCGCAGGAGTCTTCGACGAGACGACGCCCGCGAAGCAGCTGTCGACGGCCTTCGACGCCGCGAAGGCGTTCCGCGCGGCTGACGCGGACGCTATTGTGAGCCTCGGCGGCGGCAGTAGCCTCGACACGGCGAAGGTGGCGAGCGTCATCGCCGCCGCGGACCGGTCGCGGGAGGCAATCGGCCGGGAATTCGCGGAGCGGGGGACGATCACCGTCCCCGAGGGCGACCTCCCGCCGGTCGCGGCGGTACCGACGACGCTCGCGGGCGCGGACCTCTCGCAGCTGGCCGGGATCACGGCGTCCCCGGAAAACGGCCTCGTCGACGAGTCGGTCGGCGGGGGCGTCGGCGACCCGAAGCTCATGCCGGCCGCGGTGGTGTACGACCCCGACCTGTTCGAAACGACGCCGTACGAGGTTCTGGCAGGCTCCGCGATGAACGGGTTCGACAAAGGTATCGAGACGCTGTACGCGCGCAACGCCACCCCCATCACGGACGCGACGGCCGCTCGGGGGCTCTCGCTGCTGCGTTCTGGACTGCCCGCACTCCGCGAGGACGAGGACAGCGAGGTGATGGAACGGGTGGTCGAAGGGATCCTCCTCGTCCAGTACGGGATCTCTCGACCGGGCGAAACGACGCTCTCGCTGATCCACGCGTTCGGCCACGGCCTGACGGCTCACTCGGACGTGCAGCAGGGGCGGGCACACGCCATCGTCGCACCGCACGCGCTCCGCTACCTGTTCGACGAGGTCGACGGTCGCCGGGACCTGCTGGCCGACGCGCTCGGCGTGCCGACCGAGGGGCGGAGCGACGAGGCGGTCGCGAAGGGCGTCGTCGCCGTCGTGGAAGACGTCCGCGACGCGCTGGACATGCCGTCGCGTCTCCGATCCATCGGCGATCTTGACCGAGCCGATCTCGACGCCGTCGCCCAGACGACGGCGGACGACGGGCTACTTTCGAACGCGCCCGCCGGCCTCGACCCGACGCCGGCGGAACTGGAGCGAGTCCTCGACGCGGCCTGGTAGCCTACACGTCGCCCGCGACGATGTCGGCCACGGCCTGCCGGTCGAACAGTTCCTCCTCGACGCCGTACACCTGCCGCGCCGCGCGCTCGGTGAGAACGAGGTTCGTGATCGGCCCCTGATAGAGGGGTCCGCCGCGGTACACGTCGCCGTTCTGGACGGCGGTCATTTCGCTAGCCACGTTGTGGTCCTCCATGAACGCCCGCACGGTGTTCGCGAACTCGTCGGCCGTCTTGTTCTCCTGTCCGCGGAGGAGCAAGACGTCGGGATCGACGTCGAGCAGCGTCTCGTAGTCGATCTCGCCGCGGTTGCTGTGGAAGTCCTTCACGTCAGTGTCCGCGAGCGCGTCGTTCACCTGCAGGTCGCGCCACTGCTTGAAGCTCGTCCCCTCGTCGATGATGTACGGGCTGAAACTCTCGGGTTCGTCGCCGCTCGCCCAGAGGACGGCGACAGAGGGCCGCTCCTCCGCCGGCGGGACAACGTCCGAGAGCGTCGACTGGAACTCCTCGTGCAGCGAGACGAACGCCTCGTACCGGTCCGTCCGCTGGAACACCTCGGCGAGCTTTCCGAACGCCTCGTAGAGGGAGTAGTACTTGTAGTCGTCGTGCCAGGTGTACCCCCGCGAGAAGATGCTGTTCCCGAAAAACGGTCCGATCTGACTCTCCACTTCGTCGATGTCCTCCTGTTCCCAGTCGTCGGCGCGGTTCAGCAGGAAGTTGGGGTCCATCACGTGGACGTCAGCGTCCACCTCGTAGTACAGCTCCTTGTCGACCCCTTGGTCGAAGAAGCTGATCATGTCGCCCTTGTCCACGGAGACTCCGTCGATCGCGTCGTAGTACTGTGTGCGATAGCGGCGGGCGAGCCAGAGGCCCTCGGGCGGTTCGAGGCCGAGCGCGATACCCATGTCCGCCCAGCTACCGTTGTTCGCCACCCACGTCTCCGGGACGGCGTCGAACGTCACGTCGCCGACGGGTTCCATCGATACCGTGTACGAGTCCCCCGAGTTATCCGCGTCGCCGCCGCTGTCGCCGGAGACCGAGTCGAGACAGCCCGAGAGGAGGCCGGTCGCCGCAAGCGCTCCACCGGTTGCGAGTACCTGCCGCCGCGTCGACTGCGTGTCGTCGGATCGTGCCATCACTCTTTAGGGCTGCCTAAACCTACGTAAGTGCTTCGATGTTTAGGCACTCCTAAACCCTGGGAGGCTGCAAACGAGGCCGGATCGGGCGTCAGCGACCGGCGGCGAAAACCGGAAAACCGCTCCGAACGCCGGTCGAAGATCGCGAGAGCGCTTTAGTCGTCCGAGGGCACCGTTTCGGGGTCCGGCGCGGGCGCACCCGCAGTCAAGCCCTTGCCGGTCACCGCCATCGCGACGAGGACCAGCGGTGAGAGGAACGCGAAGAAGTAGTAGGGAGCGTACTCCAGCGTCGGCACTTCGAGGACGGTCGCCATGAAGACGCCGCCGGCGTGCCACGGGATGAGGGCGCCGGTCGGCGTCCCGACGGACTCGATGGACTTCGACAGCAGCGTCCTGTCGAGTCCGTACTCGTCGTAGAGGTCTCGAAGCGTCATCCCCGGCACTACGATGCTCATGTACTGCTGGGCGGAGAACAGGTTCACCGCGAACGCGGACGCGCCCGTCCCGACGACCAGCGACGCGCGGCCCCGGACCGCCTGAGCGAGGCGGTGCGCGAGCACGGCGATGACGCCCGTCTCTTCCAGAAGACCGCCGAGCGACAGCGCCGCGACGACGACGCTGATCGTCCACGCGGACCCGGAGAGGCCGTCGCTGGCCAGCAGTTCGTTCACGAGGTCGGCGCCCGTCTCCGGGCTCGTCCCGTAGAGGAACACGTCCCACGCGGCCGTGAACGCGACGCCCTGCAGGAGGATCGTCGTGCCGACACCGGCGAACACGCCGGCGACGAGGGTCGGGAGCGCGGGATACCCGTAGAGGGCGAGGCCGAACGTGACGACCAGCGGCAGGAACACGAGCGCGGAGAGTTCGTACGAGCCCGCGAGGGCGGTCTGGATGGTCTCGACGCGACCGGCGGGGATCGCGCCGCCGGCGCGGATCCCGAGGATCGCGTAGAGGACGACGGAGAGACCGAGCGCGACGGCCGTCCCGAGCCGCATCCCGCGGATGTGGTCGTAGAGGTTCGTGTTCGTCACCGCGGCCGCTAGGTTCGTCGTGTCCGACAGCGGCGACTGCTTGTCGCCGGCGTACGCACCGGTGAGGATCGCACCGGCCGTCATCGGCTCGGGGACGCCCAGCCCCGAACCGATGCCGATGAACGCGACGCCGAGCGTCCCCGCGGTGGTCCACGATGACCCGATCGAGAAGGCCACCACGGCCGCGAGCAGCGCGGTCACCGGGAGGAACACCTGCGGCGTGAGCAGCGACAGGCCGTAGTACATCAGGCCGGGGATGGTGCCGGCGCTGACCCAGGTGGCGATGAGCGCGTAGATCACGAACAGGATGAGGATCGCCTCGAGCCCCATCAGGAGGCTCCGGGCGATGCCGTCGTACAGGTCGTCCCACGAGAGGTCGAACCAGTACCGGCCGACGACGCCTGTCAGAACGATGCTCCAGAGCAGCGGCCCGTGCGGGTCGAGTTTGAGATACCCGGACCCGACGCCGAGGAAGACGATGACGCCGAGAATCGGCACCAGCGCCTGTCCCAGCGACGAGTGCCGGTCCGCGTCGAACGCCTCGAACGACGGGGAGTCGGTGGATGCCATGTGTAGCGCTGCTAATTACCTGAGGGCATTAAGAGCTACGGTTTAATTCATGATATGCATTACCAAACCGTGGGATAGAGCCGGAAAACCGCATCCAGACGGGATGGTCCGGCCCCGATCGATTCAGACGCGGAACGGCGGCTCACGGCCGACGTTCCCCCTGTTCGTCGGCCCCATCGTTCAAGCGTCGCGAGCGCATTTGTCCGACAGGATGTACCTCGGCGACAACGCCTGGCCGGACCTGGGGTCGTACTTCGAAAACGAATCGCTCGCGCTCGTGCCGCTGGGTTCGACGGAGCAGCACGGGCCACACCTGCCGGAGGCGACGGACCACCTGATCGCCGAGGCGTTCGCCCGCGAGGCGGCGGACCGCGCCGGCGTCCTCTGCACTCCGACGGTGAACGTCGGCGTCAGCTCCCACCACCGCCAGTTCCACGGCACCATGTGGGTCAGCCCGACGGCGTTCCGCGAGTACGTCGAGTCACTCACGCGTAATCTCACCTACCACGGGATCGACCGCGTCGTCTACGTGAACGCCCACGGTGGCAACGTTCCCCACCTCCGGGAGGTAGGGCGTCGCCTCCGCGAGGATCACGAAGCCTACGCCGTCGAGTGGATGTGGAACGAGAGCGTCCCGGAGCTGGTCGACGACCTGTTCGCCCAGAACGGCCCCCACGCCGGGCCGAAGGAGACCGCCCTGATCCAGCATCTCGCGCCCGAACTCGTCCACGACGACCGCTTAGAGGACGCGCGCGATGGGGGCATCGCCAGCGTCGCGGAGGCGGGGACGGTGGTCCACGGCGCGCGGACGTTCTACGACGCCGCAGACAACACCGACAACGGCGCGCTCGGCGACCAGACCGACGCCACCGCCGAGAAGGGAGAGGAACTGTTCGAGGCCGCGTGCGAGCAACTCGTCGCGCTCTGCGACTGGCTGAACGACCGGGAGTTCGAGGCCCTGCTCCCCCGCGAGCACGTCTGACGCGACGGCGAAGGGCGGCCGATCATCCAAGGGTAACCCGCGAGTTTTTCAAACATAAAGTTGGGTATAGGACAGAGTAGTTATAATATATATTATATAATCGGGCCTATTCATCAGTATCGATGCAGGTGAATTGGATTGAGAGGCGAAAGACGCATCTGTAATGTCTTGTCGCGGGATCTGCTCATTGAGGGACTGTAACGAGGTAAGCGTCGTTCATAGTCGAGTATAGGCCCTTTTACGGCAATCACTGCTTTATATCCCGTGGAACGTCTTCGAACACTGGGACTACTCTCTGCAACTTGTATCAGAAATATTCTATAGACACATCCGAGATAGATAGACCATCAGTCGAACGATTGGAGTCGATCGTTGCCGCCGAGAAACGGACTTCGAAAACGGAATTACGCGCCGATGTCTGCCACGGTGTGGTGGTCGACCTCCAGCGCTTCGGCGTCCTCCTGGAGGAGAGCGACCACGAGGTAGTCGACGTAGGATTCGAAGTACTCGACGAGTGCGGCGATGCGGTCGGAGTCGATCGGTTCGAGGGCGTCCATGATCATACACGGGACCTGCTCGTGGAGATCGTGGACCAGATAGCCCGCGAGCGCGAACACCAGTCCGGTGACCTCGCGCTCGCTCTCGCTGAGGTGGTCGACGGTGTCCTCGTAGGCGACGCCGCCGTCGCTGCTGCGGACTACGTGCAGTTCGAACGCGTTCTGCTGGACCTTCCGGCGGCCCTCGCGGACCTCCTTCTCGACGATCTCGATCCAGATGCGCTCGATGTTCTCGTAGTCGAGGATCGTCAGCACCTCGTCCATGTGCTCGTTGAACTCCTCGACGGCGTTCTCCTCGATGCGGTCGATCTTCGTCCGGAGGTCGACGAGTTCATCCTGTATCTCCTCGCGCCGGTCCTCGATCTCGTCCTCGCGCTCGATCTCCGCCTCGATCTCCTCGATCTCCTCGACGACGTCGTCGCGCTCGCTTTCGAGCTTCCCGAGCTCGTACTCGAGTTCGTTCGCGTTCCGGTGGAGGTCGAGCACCTCCTCGTAGGTCTCCGACTCCAGCTCCTCGACCTCGGCCTCCAGTCGCTCGACCTCGTCCATCAGCTCGCCCTTGCGGTCTGTGAGTCGGTCGAGCGCCGACTCGGTGGACTCGATCTCGGTCTCGGTCCGGGCGATCCGCTGGCGGACCTGTTCGACGTTCTGGCGTCGGCGCTCGTAGTCGCGCTTGCGCTCCTTGTACTCGTCTAGCTCCGACTCGAGGTCGTCCTTGTCGTCGAGCTTCTGGCGGCGCAGGTCGCGGAGGTTCTGGAGCGTGTCCTCGATGCGGTCGATGTCGACCTCGGAGCCGCAGGTCCAGCAGACCGTCTCCTGGTTCTCTTCCAGCAGTCGGTCGGTGAGCGCCCCCTCCTCGCCGCCGTCGGGCGCGGTCTGGATCGCGGGGTGGGTCCCCTCGCGCGCGTCGTCGATCATCTTCTCGTTGAAGCGGATCGTGTTCTGGAGCTCGCTTATCTCCGCGTCGAGCGACTGCTTCTGGCGGCGCAGGTCGTCGATGTGGTCCTCCAAGGTCTCCAGCTCTGCCTCGGGAACGGCGTCGAGGTCCTCCTCGCGCTCTTCGAGTTCGCGGCGCTCCTCCTGGAGCGAGTCACGGCTCTCCCGCTTCGTCTCGATGTCGTAGCGGACGTCTTCCAGTTCGGACCGCACCTCGCTGAGCTCCGACAGCTTCTCCTCCAGTTCGTCCTTCTCCTCGCGGCGGTCCTCGACCGACGCGTCGACGTCGTCGAGTTCCTCCTCCGCCGCTTCGAGCTCTTCCCGCGTCGACTCGATGTCGTCCTCGATGGACTGCTTTCGCTGTTCCAGGTCCGGGAGCCGCTGTTTCAGCGACTGCACCTCGGACAACTCGTCGTCGAGCCGCGACTTCTCCTCCTGCAGCCGTTCGATCTCGCTCTGGATGGCGTCGGTGTCGACCGGTCGCATGATGAGTTCGCGGAGGTCCGCCCCCGCCTCGACGGCGCGGCGGGCCTCGTTCGACTTCAGCAGAAACGCGAACAGGTCGGCGAGTTCGGGGTCGTCGAGGTAGCGGTCCCCGGAGACGGAGACGCCCGATCCCGTTCGCGTGAACGTGCGCTCGTACGTCTCCCCGTGGAGGTCGAGTTCGACGCGACCCTCGTCCGCGTCGGCTTTCAGCGATATCTGGTCGCTCCCGAGCCCGGCCATGACGGCCTGGAGGAACGACGTCTTGTTAGAGGCGTTCGGGCCGGCGAGGACCGTCACCCCCGGCGGCAGCTCCGCTTCCGCGGATTCGATACCGCCGATGTTCTCTACAGTAAGTCTAGCCGGTTCCATGATAGAACCAAGGGATGAGGTTCACAAATAGATTCGGGTTTCGTCAGCGCCGAACGGGCGCCGCGAACGCTCCGGGTTCGCCGGCGGGCCAGCGGGATCGGTTTCTCACTGAAACCTCTTTACACCCCTAATTTTGTAATCCCCACCGGTGGGTCCGACGCCCTCGCGCTCGGGGATGCCGCGCGTCCGGCCCTTCCGCGTTTCCCTATAGTGAACCCCGAATCGGCGTCTCGGACCGGCGCAGGGGAATATTTCCGTCCCCTCGGTCAGGGATCGTTCGCTAGGACGTTCGCATCTGGCTAACAGGCGTTCTATGTGTGTTAACGCGGGCACCGTCGGTGCTACCTGAGGTTCGTCAATATCGTAACCTCGTTTTCTATTACCGAACAACTAGGTGTCGATAGTAGCGACACTTTAGAACAATTCGGAGACAGTCTCGTCATGGGCATGTATGACGCGGTTCAGGGGGGCAGTATCGTCGGAGTCGCGTCGACGGCACGCCGGATCGGTTCGTCTCACTCGGACTATCTTTTGCCAATGACGAACGCCGGCCGTCGCTACACGTCGACGACGGGATTCGCGAGTTCGCCGATGTCCTCGATGCGGATGCTGACCTCGTCGTCCGCTCGGAGGGTGAACCCCTCCTCCGGAACGAGCGAGGTACCGGTGAGTAGGACGCCGAGTTCGGGAACGGTGTCGTGGGCGCGCCACCAGTCGACGAGTTCCTCGCACGTCCGGGCCATCTCGCCGGTCGAGGTTTCGTCCTCGTAGACGACGTCCCCGTCGCGGCGGATCTCCATCGACATCGTCAGGTCGTGCGGGTCGACGCTCTCCGCGGCGGTGACGCAGGGCCCGATCGAACAGCACCTGTCGTACACCTTCGCCTGCGGGAGGTAGAGGGGGTTCGCGCCCTCGATCTCGCGGCTGCTCACGTCGTTCCCGACCGTGTACCCGACGATCCGGCCGTCGTAGAGGACGATCCCCAGTTCGGGCTCCGGTACGTCCCACGACGAGTCCTCACGGACGCCGACGGCCTCGCCCGGGCCGACCGTCCGGCTCGGGGTCGCCTTGAAGAAGATCTCGGGGCGTTCGGCCTCGTACACGTCCAGGTACATCTCGGGCATGCCGCTTTCCTCCTCGCGGGCGGCCTCGCTTATCTCGTAGGTGACGCCCGCGGCCCACACCTCTTCGGGGACGACGGGACGGACCGCCTCGTCGAGCGACGCCCGGTCGACGGTCGGGGCGGCGTCGATCAGGTCATCGGCCAGGTCGTTCACGCCGGTCCCCGCGACGTCCGCCGCCGCCGCGAGATCGCCGAAGCCGTCGAGTCGCGGCTTCGCGGCCGTGAGGTCGTACGCTGCGTCGCCGTCGTCCGCGACGAGACGGGAGCCGTCGCCGTCGGGAAGGCGAAAGTATCGCATGGTGCCACCGACGGTCTAGGTCTTCATAAATCTCCCGTCGGCGCGGGACCGCGGCACCGACCCGCGAAGGCGGCGACAAATGATCGCGATCGCAAAGGGTTTTGCCCCCACGGAACGACTAGGTCACGTATGCCCGACGAGCGCCTGAACTACGTGAACGGCGAATGGCGAGAAGCGAACACCGGAGAGACGTTCGAGACGTACGACCCGGCGAACCCCTCCGAGGCCGTCGCGACCTACCCGCAGTCCGACGCCGACGACGCCGCGGAGGCCATCGAGGCCGCCGCCGCGGCGAGCGAGGAGTGGGGCACCACTCCCGGCCCCGAGCGCGGTCGTATCCTCTCGCGCACCGGCGCCCTGCTCGCGGAGCGAAAGGAGGAACTCACCGAACTCCTCGTCAAAGAGGAGGGGAAGACCCGCAGCGAGGCCGGCGGCGAGGTCCAACGCGCGATCGACATCTTCGACTACTACGGCGCGAAGGCCAGCGACCTCGGCGGCACGGTCAAGGGGTCCAGCTCACGGAACACGAACCTCTACACGAAGAACGAGCCGGTGGGCGTCGCCGGCCTGATCACGCCGTGGAACTACCCCATCGCCATCCCGGCCTGGAAGATCGCGCCCGCGCTGGCGGCCGGCAACGCCGCAGTCATCAAGCCCGCGTCGCTCGCCCCCGGCGTCGTCCACGAGATGGCCGAGGCCCTGGACGAGGCCGGCCTCCCGGACGGAGCCCTCAACGTCGTCACCGGCCCCGGCAGCGAGGTCGGCGACACCATCGCCAGCCACCCCGACGTCGACGCCGTCTCCTTCACCGGCAGCACGAAGGTCGGCAACCAGGTGTACGACACCGCGACCGACGACGGCAAGCGCGTTCAGCTCGAGATGGGCGGGAAGAACCCGACCGTCGTCTCCGACAGCGCGGACGTCGAGGAGGCCGCGGACATCGTCGCGTCCGGGGCGTTCGGCGTCACCGGCCAGGCCTGTACCGCCTGCTCCCGCGCGATCGTCTACGAGGAGGTGTACGACGAGTTCGTCGACGCCGTCGTCGAGCGCGCCGAGGCGATCGAACCGGGCCACGGCCTCGACGACCCGGACATGGGCCCGCACGTCAGCGAGTCCGAACTGGAGAGCACGGTCGACTACGTCGAGGTCGGCGAGCGCGAGGGCGCGACCCTCGAAACCGGCGGCGCGGCGATCGACGGCGACGGCTACTTCGTCGAGCCCGCCGTCTTCTCCGACGTCGACCCCGACTACCGCATCGCGCAGGAGGAGATCTTCGGTCCGGTGCTGTCGGTCATCCCCGTAAGCGGCTACGAGGAAGCCCTCGAAGTCGCTAACGGCGTCGAGTACGGGCTCTCGGCCAGCATCGTCACCGACGACCACACCGAGGCCAACCGCTTCGTCAACGAGGCCGAGTCCGGCGTCGTGAAGATCAACGAGAAGACGACCGGGCTGGAACTGCACGTCCCGTTCGGCGGGATGAAGGCGTCCTCCAGCGAGACGTACCGCGAACAGGGCGACGCCGGGCTCGACTTCTACACCATCAGCAAGACGGTGTACGACAACTACTGAACGGGTCGGGCTTCCCCCGTTTTACCGACGCAACGCCTATTACGGCCGGCCGAGAGGGTACCCGCATGGAGCTAGAAGCGCTCGCCGACGACTTCGAGCGACGGGACTGGCAGGAGATCACCGAGACGGACGACCCGGTCCGCTTCGCCATGATCGGCGTCGGGTGGTGGACCCGCGAACAGGCGATGCCGGCCGTGGCGAACGGCGACCTCTGCGAGACGACGGTACTGGTCAGCGGGGACCGCGAGAAGGCCGAGGAGGTCGCCGAGGGCTCGCCCACCGTCGAGCGCGCGATCACGTACGAGGAGTTCCACGACGGCGCTGCGAGCGACGCGTACGACGCTGTCTACGTGGTCACGCCGAACGCGCTCCATCTCCCCTTCGTCGAGACGGCCGCGGAACTGGGCAAGGCGATACTCTGCGAGAAGCCGATGGAGGCGACGATCGAGCGCGCGGAGCGGATGGTCGAGGTCTGCGAGGAGCACGACGCGACGCTGATGATCGCCTACCGGATGCACACCGAGCCGGCGGTCCGGCGCGCGAAAGACCTCATCGACGAGGGGGTGATCGGCGACCCGGTCTTCGTCAACGGCAACATGACCGAGCCGATCCTCGATCTCGTTCCCGACCCTGACCAGTGGCGGCTCGACGGCGAGCTATCGGGCGGGTGTGCGGTCATGGACATCGGACTGTACCCGCTGAACACCAGCCGGTTCCTGCTCGGCGAGGACCCGGTCCGGGTGCGCGGCACGGTCGCGTCCGTGCAGGAGGAGTTCGAGGACGTGCCGGACGAGCACGGCGCGTTCCAGCTCGACTTCCCGGGCCACGTGTACGCGGTCTGTACCGCCAGCCAGAACGCCTACATGGCGAGCCACATCTCGGTCATCGGGACCGAGGGGCGTGTCCGCGTCGAACCGGCCTTCTACCCGTGGGACGACCGCGGGCTCACCGTCTCGCGCGGTGGGACGACGTTCGACGTGGACTTCGAGGGCATAGACCAGATGGAGGAGGAGTTCGAGTACTTCTCGCACTGCCTGCTCGCCGGCGAGGAGCCGTATCCGGACGGGGAGCACGGGCTGGTCGACATCGAGGCGATCAAGGCGGTGTACGAGGCCGCCGAGACGGAGTCGACTGTCGAACTGGACTGAGAGCGACCCGTCGCCGCACCCCCTCGAACACCGCGGCCTCGAACACCTCAGGAGAGACCGAGCCCGCGCTCGTGCGCGTGCCCCAGGACGAACATGCACGGCACCAATATTTTTGCACCGTCCCGCCGAAGCTCCGCGACATGATACGTTCGACATGGGGCGACTGGTTCGTCCGCGACGAGATCGAAGCGGCCGACCCCGGCGACGGGGTGATAGTCTGGTACCTCGGCTGTAACGGCTTCGTCATCCGGTCGCGGTCGACGACGCTGTACGTCGACCCGTACTTCGGGGCGGGCGACCCGCCGAACATCGTCCGCATGATCCCGGTGCCGATGGACCCGGCCGACGCGACCGACTGCGACGGCGTGCTCGTCACCCACGAGCACATCGACCACATGCACCCACCGTCGTACGGCCCGCTGGTGAACGACCTCGGCGCGGACCTGTACGCGCCGGCCGCGTCCTACGAGTCGCCGGACTACGAGGACGACCTCCGAGCGCCCGACGACCAAAGCAACGAGATCGCCGCTGGCGACGACTTCGAGGTCGGCGACTTCACCGTCCACGTACGGGGCGCGAACGACCCGGACGCGATCGAACCGGTGAGCTACGTCGTCGAGCACGACGCCGGCACGTTCTTCCACGGCGGCGACAGCCGCCCGGCCGAGGCGTTCGAAGCGGTCGCCGGGGAGTTCGACGTGGACGTGGGCGCGCTCGCGTTCGGCTCCGTCGGAGAGATCTACAAGCCGGAACTGGGCCGCGGCGAGCGGACGCGCTGGTACATGGACGAGAACCAGGTGATCGAGGCGGCCAACCAGCTAGAACTGATGCGGCTGGTCCCCTCACACCACGACATGTGGCAGGGCGTCGGTGCCGATCCGAAGGTGCTCCACGAGCACGCGGCGTCCCACGAGTACCCTCGGGTCATCGAACCGCCGCACGTCGGCTGTTCGTTCAGGCTGTCCGAGCCCGGGATCCGCCGGATCGGCGCGCTCGACGGGGACTGAGCTGCCGGACGCAGCCGGGCGGACACCACCCATCGCGGCCGGTCGATTCGCCGCGACCCCGACGCGCGCGACGATGCTTTTAATACCACCACTGCGGAATCGTGGCGGTATGGCACCGACGATAACGAAGATCGAGAGCACGGAGTTCCAGTACCCGCTGGAGGACGTGGGTACGGACGAACACGGCTTCAACCTCGTGTACGAGCCCGGGGAGACGACGATGCGGAAGCTGTTCGGTATCAAGATCCACACCGACGAGGGGATCACCGGCGAGTACGTCGGCGGGAACTCGCCCGCCGCCGCGCAGTACAACATCATCGCGCAGTACCTCGTGGGGAAGAACCCGCTCAAGCGCGAGAAGCACTGGTCCGAGATCAAACGCGCCCTCCGGAAGTACGACCGGATGGGGATCGGCCCGATCGACATCGCGCTGTGGGACTTCGCCGGCAAGTACTACGACGCGCCGATCCACGAACTCCTCGGCACCTACCGCGAGCGTATCCCCGCGTACGCCTCGACGTACCACGGCGACGACGCCGGCGGACTCGACTCGCCCGAGGCGTTCGCGGAGTTCGCCGAGGACTGCCGCGACCGCGGCTTCGGCGGCTTCAAGATCCACGGTTGGGGCGGCGGCGACCAGCTCCGCAACCTCGACCGCGAGATCGAGGCCGTCCGGGCGGTCGGCGAGGCCGTGGGCGACGACATGGACCTGATGCACGACCCGGCCTGCGAGCTGGAGACGTTCGCCGACGCGCTCGAACTCGGGCGCGCGCTCGACGAACAGGACTTCTTCTGGTACGAGGACCCCTACCGCGACGGCGGCATCTCCCAGCACGCCCACCGGAAGCTCGCCCAGAAGCTCGACACGCCGATCCTCCAGACCGAGCACGTCCGCGGGCTCGAACTCAAGTCCGACTTCGCCAAGCACGACGGCACGGACTTCCTGCGCGCAGACCCGGAGTACGACGCGGGCATCACCGGCGCGATGAAGGTGGCACACATGGCCGAGGCGTACGGCCTGGACGTGGAGTTCCACGCGCCCGGCCCCGCCCAGCGCCACTGCATCGCCGCCTGCCGGAACTCCAACTACTACGAGATGGCGCTGGTCCACCCGCACTGCCAGAACACCCAGCCGCCGGTGTACGAGGGCGGCTACTCCGACATGATGGACGCCGTCGACGACGACGGCACCGTGACGGTGCCGGACGGTCCCGGCCTCGGCGTCGACTACGACTGGGACTACATCGAGTCGAACAGCACGGGCAGCACCCACGTCTACGAGTAGCGGCGGCCGATCCCCGCTCGTCCCCTTTTTCGCCGCGGCGATCGGAAGACGCGGAGGTTTTTGGTTCGACCGCGAGTACGTCTATCCATGAAAGAGTGGATCGACGGTTTCGACGAGCGGACCTGGCAGACCGCGGACGACGGCACCGTCCGGTACGCGCTGCTCGGACTGGGCTGGTGGACGGTCGACGTCGCCATCCCGGCCATCGAGTCCTCGGACCTGAGCGAGGTAACGGTGCTGGTGAGCAGTTCGACGGAGAAGGCCGAGCGCGTCGCCGACGAGAACGGCGTCGGCCGCGGCATCAGCTACGACGAGTTCCACGACGGCGAGGCGACCGACGAGTACGACGCGGTGTACGTCGGCACGCCGAACGCCTACCACCTAGAGTACGTCGAGACGGCCGCGGACCTGGGAAAACCGGTGCTCTGCGAGAAGCCGATGGAGGCGAGCGTCGAACGGGCGGAGGAGATGGTCGAAGTCTGTGCGGACGCCGACGTGCCGCTGATGATCGCGTACCGAATGCACACCGACCCGACCGTCCAGCGCGCACGCGAACTGATCGAGGACGGCTTCCTCGGGGAGCCCGTCTCCGTGTACGGCAACAACAGCCAGCCGCTGCTGGAGATGATCCCGGACCCAGACCAGTGGCGGCTCGACCCCGACGTGTCGGGGTACGGATCCTCGGTGATGGACCTGGGGCTGTACTCCATCAACACGACGCGGTTCCTCCTCCGCAGGGAGCCCACGACCGTCCAGTCCCGGATGGCCTCGCTCCACGAGGCGTTCGAGGACGTGCCGGACGAGCGCGCCGCATCGCTGTTCGTCTTCGAGGACGACGTGCAGATGGTCTCGACGTCGAGCCAGCACGCCGCCGAGGACACCCAGCTCAAGATCGTCGGCACGGAGGGGACGATCGAACTGGACCCGGCGTTCCACGGCGAACCGACGCTCCGCCTCTCGCGGGACGGCGTCTCGGTCACGGTCGAACACGAGGGGACCGACGCCGAGCGCGAGATGCTGGAGGAGTTCGACTACTTCGCCGACCGCGTGCTGACAGGCGCGGACGTGTACCCCGACGGCCGCCACGGTCTTCAGGACATGCGGATCATCGAGGCGCTCCACGAGTCCGCCGAGAGAGAGGAACCGGTGGATCTCTAGGCGGTCGCAGTACGTCACTCGCGCGTACTGATCCGCGAATTAACTATCAGTTGTTAATTTCCGCTTCGAAATTAACTGAGGCGTCTTCGGATGGTGGATCCTCGATAGCGCCGTACTACACCCGAATACCGTCAGATAGAGCACTATCGCCGTAGAAGTACTCGATGAGAGTATCCGAATCGATCAAACGGATTCTACGGACGGTTGATGATCGCTGCTCTCCTCTCTATCCCTACAGATCCTACCGAGAGCGTTTCAGAGAACGACAGATTCATAGGATATCTGCTATAGTAAATATCTGTATATTTAGCGGACAAATACGGACCAGTCGTCCCTCCCGCGACGACTAGCGTTTTCAGCGTTCGCGCCGTAGCCGAAAGTATGTCACACACCAAGGTCAACAGCGACGACGTCGACCCGGTCGGCGGCGGACTGCGCTTCCTGCGCGACCCGCTCGACGCCGAGAACCTCGGTCTCACGGTCGTCGAGGTCGAACCGGGCTGGACCGGCAAGGAGCACGACCACGCGGACGAAGGCCACGAAGAGATCTACTACCTCGTCGAGGGCTCCGCCACGGTTACGATCGACGGGGAGGACGTGGACCTGGAGTCGGGCGACGCCGTCCGCATCTCGCCCGACGCGTCGCGGCGGATCCGCAACGGCGACGAGGAGAGCACGTTCGTCATGGCGGGCGCGCCGTAGATCGGGACGTTCCGCGGACTTCCCGCGGAGTCCGCTCGCTCACTCCGCCCGCGGGAGGTCGATCGGGGGGAGCTGTCCCTCGATCATCTCTCGGTCCTCCTCGAACCACGGCGGGAGCCGGAGCGACGCACCGAACTCGGCCGGGTCCTCGTCGACCGCGAAGCCCGGTTCGTCCGACGCGATCTCGAAGAGGATCCCGCCCGGTTCGCGCACGTACACCGACTCGAAGTAGAAGCGGTCCTTGATCCGGGTCGGCTCCATACCGGCGTCGTCCAGCCGGTCGCGCCACTCGGCGAGCGACGCGTCCCCTCGCCGGAACGCCACGTGGTGGACGGTGCCGGCGCCCTCCTTCCCGTACTCGGCGTCGACGTCTAACAGGTCCACGACCGCGGCTGCGTCGCCGGGCGCGCGGTAGCGGACGCGGTCGCCCTCCTGATCGACCAGTTCGTAGCCGAGCACCTCCAGGGCGCTGGCGGTGTGGTAGACGCTCGCCGAGAGGAGCGTGACGCCGTGGAAACCGCGGATCGCGTGCTCCGTCGGCACCGACTCGTCGGTCGTCCGCGGTAGCGGCGAGTCGGCGGTGACGAGTTCGAGGCTGTTCCCGTCGTGGTCGCGGAACGCGACGACCGTCTCGTCGAACCGTTCGGTCGGCGAGTCGACGTCGACGCCGCGGGATTCGAGGCGCTCGTGCCAGTACTCCGCGGAGCCAGCGGGGATCGCGAACGCCGTGGTCTGGGGCTGGGGCTTCCCCACTCGGCCCACCTGCCCGCGCTCGAACGGAAAGAACGTCAGCAGGGTCCCCGGCGTCCCCGCGGCGTCGCCGTAGTAGAGGTGATACATGAACTTCTCGTCGAAGTTCACGGTCCGCTTCACCGGGTGCAGTCCCAGCGTCTCGACGTAGAAGTCGACGTTCTCCTGCGGGTCGCCGGCGATAGCGGAGACGTGGTGGAGTCCGGGAGTTGTCGGCGTCATCTGACCGGCCCCCTCACTCCAGGAGACCACGGACCATCTCCGAGACGCGGTCGATCTCGTCGTCGTTGATCCCGTGGCCCAGGTCGTCGTAGATCCGCTTCGTCACGTCGGCGTCGAGGCGCTCGAACGCCTCCGCGGTCTCGTGAACGCGCTCCTGCGGGATGTGCGGGTCGTCGGCGTCGCAGCCGAGGAACACCGGCGTCCCGTCGACCGACCCCTCGTACGCCGCGGGGTCGACTTGGGGGCCGATGAGGCCGCCGGAGAGGACGGCGAGGCCGCCGTACCGTCGCGGGTTGCGCGCGACGAACTCGCTCGCGAGGCAGGCCCCCTGCGAGAAGCCGAGCAGCATGACGCGCTCCGTCGGGACGCCGACGTCGTTCGCCTCGTCGATCGCGTCGCGGATCGCCTGCAGGCCCGACGAGCGCCCCGGCTCGTTGCGTTCGACCGGCGCGAGAAACGAGTTCGGGTACCACGTGTTCCGCGCGGCCTGCGGCGCGAGGAAGGCGACGCCGTGCTCGTGGAACTCGTCGGCCATCCGGACGATGCTCCGCGCGGTGGCCCCGCGGCCGTGAACCAGTACGACGGCCGCCTCGGCAGCGTCGAGCGGCGCGCCGGCGGTCACGAGGGGCTGGTCCTGATGCGGACCGGACACGTCAGCGCACCTCCCGAGGAGATCGCGTAGTCATGCGTGCGGCTAGCCGTTTCGCACACTTGAACCGCGGCATCACGGCCAGGTTTGAGGGGTATCCGTCGAGACGGGTCCCCGCGGCGCTACTGTCTGCCGAAGAGGCGGCCGAGGAAGCTCCGACCGGTGCCGCGCTCGGCGAGCAGGACCGAGCTATCGACCTCCTCGACGGCGGAGAGTTGCAGCGACCCGCGGACCAAGCGGGAGAGGACGCCGCGGTCGGTGGCACCGATCACGATGAGCGTGTGGTCGTCGGACTCCCGCATGATCGCCCTCTCGAAGTCGCCGGAGTCGTCCACTTTCATCGTCGCGTCTGCGAGGTCGTGGTCCGCGGCCCAGTCGGTGAGCCACTGTTCGGCGTCCTGCCGGTCGTCCGGGCTGTCGGCCACGCTCAGGAGCGTTATCTCCGAGCCCGCTACCGCCCGAAGCGTCCGGGCGACTTCCGCGCTCAGGTCGAAGTTCGGAGCGTCCTTCGCTGGCACGAGGACGCGCGACGTGTCCAGATCCCGGTCCTTGAGGACGAGGAAGTCACAGGGGAGTTGCGTGGTCAGGTCGCTCAGCCGGCGGTCGGAACGGGCGGCGCCCCACAGTCCCTTCTCGCCCCAGCCCATCACGACGAGATCCGCGTTCTTGCGGTCGGCGACCTCGAAGATCTCCTGGAACGACCGGTGCGAGACGACGGTCGAGGACTCGCACTCGATGTCGAAGCTCTCCACCGTCTCGCGGAAGTCCTCCATCAGCGCCTCTGACTCCCGGATTATCTGCTGGTTCTGGTTGGGACCGTAGCCCGACGACGCGTGTTCGGGCGTCTGGACGATGTGCGCGATGTGGACGGTGGCGTTCTCCTTGTCGCTGGCGAGGCGACTGGCGAACTCGACGGTGCGGGTCTCGGTGCGCGGGTTCGAGATCGGCACCACCACGCGGTAGGACTCGTCCTCCTCTCCCGCCTCCTCGACGGTGTCGACCAGCGGCACGTACGACTTGCCGACGAAGCCGCCGTAGAACCACTCCCCCACCGAGAGCTGTCGTTCGCCGCCGTCGAACCGCGCAGATTCGAGACGCTCCTCGGTCGTCTGGAAGTAGTTGACGACGGTCACCAGCACCACGCCGCCGATAGTGTTCCCCAGCAGGACCGGGAGAACGAACTGGGTCAGGCCGGTGAAGATGGCGAGGTCGCCGAGGAGCACGAGGTAGGCCATCTCGGTGAACGAGACGACCGAGTGGTACAGGCCACCGAGCGGGATCGCGAGGAACGCGAGATACACTACCACGAGGCGGGAGATCGTATCGCGAGCGGCGTACTCGACCCAGACGACGCCTGCGACGATTAGCCCCGCGAACGCGGCCTTCGAGAACAGGGGCCACCAGCCGGTCTTGACGCCTTTCTGGCCGAGGTCCGCCGCGACGGTCGCCGCCTCGGGCGAGAGGACGCCGCCGAAGGCGAGCGCTGCCGCGCCGAGCGCGCCGCCGGTGAAGTTGCCGGCGAGGACGACGCCCCAGTTGCGAAACAGCGCCGGGAGGCTGGCGAGGCGTTCGAGGGTCAGCGCCACCGGTGGGAGGGTGTTCTCGGTGTACAGCTGGTAGCCACCGATGATTATGTAGATGAAGCCGAGCGGATAGAGAAGCACGCTCAACACCGGATCGCCGCCGGTGGTCGCCGTCATCGTGACCAGCAACATGAACGTGATCGTGATGGCGAACCCGCCGGCCAGCGCGCTGAAGAACAGCTCGCGGCTGCCGGACGTGATCTCCTCGTCCGCCGCGGCGAGGATGCGCTGGAACACCTCGTCGCTCGAGAAGCGGTCGCGGACGACTTTGCCGACCGCCGGCGCGCCGCTCCGCGACACTTCCACCGCCTCTCGCACCGATTCCTCCGGATCGCGTTCGTCCGGTTCGCGTCGACCCGGAACGCGTTCGTCTGCTTCGGGGTCGGCCATTACCGGATAAACCCGCTTTAGGAACTAAACGCTATCCGTATCGGTCGGTCCGGCGGGGGGTTTTCGCGGACTCGAAGTCGCGCGGGAACGCGACGGCCACGCCGAGCCGGTGCGAAACCCCCGTCCCTTTCGCCGCGGCCATCACATTTAGTCCCGTCTCGCACCTCCTCTACCGTGGTGCTCACCCTCCGTCTCGAGAACTCGCGGACGCTCTCCCTCCGACGGCCAGTCGTACCGTCGCCTGCTGCCGCCGCAACGATCGCCCGAGCATCGTACGGCGTCGAGAACGTCGGCCACTACTCCGTCGGAACGTGAGCCGGGGTTGGCGCGCCGTCCTCGTCGTCGCGGCCTGGCAGACGGCCGCGAGCCTCTGCTATTACAGCGTCTTCGCCGCGACCGCGTTCGTCCGGACGGGCTTTGACCTCTCCCGGGCGCTCGTCGGCCTTTTCCTGACCGCCGCGACGCTCGGGTACACGCTGAACTTGTTTCCCAGCGGCGCGGCGGTCGACGGCTTCGGCGAGCGGAGTGTGATGATCGTCGCCCTGCTCGCCCTGGCGACGGGGGCAGTGCTCGTGACCGCAGCGCCGACGTTTCCGCTGCTCCTCGTCGCCAGTGGGTTACTCGGGGCGGCGTACGCGCCCGCGATGCCCGCCTCGAACAAGGGTATCGTCGCCGCGGCACCGCGCGGTCGGGAGAACCTCGCGATGGGCATCAAGCAGGTCGGCGTCACCGCCGGGAGCGGGGCCGCCTCGGTCGTCGTGACCGGCGTCGCCGCCCTCGCGTTCTGGCGGGCGGGGTTCTGGACTATCGCGGCGATAGCGGTCGCCTACGCCGCCGCGTTCGCCCTGCTGTACGACGGGGGCGACGGCGACCGGCGGTTCCAGTGGCCCGACCTCTCGGGGCCGGCCGAGGACCGCGCGTACCTGCTGCTGGTCACCGCCGGCCTCTTCGTCGGGGCGACCATCTACACGATGCTCGGCTACGTTATCCTCTACGTCGAGGACGTGGTCGGTGCCGGTGCCGCGGTCGGCGGCGTCGTGCTCGCGCTGACGCAGGTGACCGGGAGCGCCGGCCGCGTCGGCGCCGGGAGCCTGGCGGACCGCGTCGGCGGTCCGCGGGGGGCCGCGACGGTTGCCTTCGCGCAGGTCGCCGCCGCGGCGCTCATCTTCGCGGGGTTCTCGGTCGGCGTGGCGAGCGTGTCCGCCGCCGCCGTCGCGTTCGTCGGCCTCGGCGCGACCATCCTCGGGAGCACCGGCGTCTACTACTCCTGCCTGAGCGAGCTCGTCGACCCCGACGACGTCGGTGCCGCCTCCGCCGGCGGCCAGACCGCGATAAACGTCGGTGGGCTGGCCGTCCCGCCGTTGTTCGGGTACCTCGCTGACTCCGCGTCGTACGGTCACGGGTGGGCGGTGCTCTCCGCACTGGCGGGCGTCGGCGCCGCGCTGCTGTGGGTCGTCCGTTGCGAGATCGATCCTTGATTCCGGTCGGTCCCGACCCCAGCTGCTGCGATTCGATCAAGCGTACTTTCCGCGTTCGTCGCGTGTGCTTCGGGTAGAACTTCGCCTCAGTGTTATTCTACAGTGTGACTGTACAGTGTTGCTGTTCAGTAGCACTGAGATGGCTGGTTGCAGCATAACACTTCACACCCCCTCAGAGAGTAGACGTTGTCAGGGTCAGAGGCTACAGTCAGGGAAGTTGTGCGGTAGTACTACTAAGCGGCACTGACGGATGCAACTCCGGGGTTGTTTCATCCAGTGTTTTTGCGCAGCCGGCTTCTCCAGGATAACCATTCAGTGTTACTGTTCAGTATAACTTTCCAGTCATACTCTCCAGCAACACTGTGAAGTGTGAGTGGGTTTTATAACTCCTCAATTGATCTGTCCAGCCATGATAACGTACACAACGTACTCCGAGGCGGGCGGGGTCGGCAAGACGACGACCGCGGCGAACCTCGCGGTCGCGCACGCGCGAAACGGGCACGACGTACTCTGCATCGACCTCGACCCGCAGGAGGGGAGCCTGAGCTACCTATTCGACGTCGACGGCGAGCGCTCCGACGGCACGGCGGACAACATCGTCCGCCACCTCATCGGGCGACCGAAAGGAGACTTCCGGGACCTGATCCGCGAGACCGAGGAGGAGGGCGTGGACGTGATACCGAGTCACAACATGCTCGAGAACCTCACGAGGAACCTGATGAAGGCCGCGGAGATCGAGGAGGACATGCACCCGGACGACGACTTCGAGTGGCCGAAACACGAGCAGCTCCTCCGGGTGCTGAAGGAAAACGGCGTGCCGGGCGACTACGACGTGATAATCTGCGACCCGCAGGCGACGCCGGGCGACGCGCTGAACAACGCCATCTTCGCGACGCGGTCGGTCCTCCTGCCGGTCGAACTCTCGGGGAAAGGGGCGCTGAGCATCCGGGGCCTCGACGACCTGGTGTCCGGCCTCGAAGGCGAGGTCGGCATCCAGGTGGGCGTGCTCGGCGTCGTTCCGGTCGGGTTCAAGCGGACGAACACCCAGCAGTCGCGGCTCGAAGAACTGGAGTCGTCGGAGTTCGACATGCCGGTGGTGTTCAAGGAGCGCGCCAGCCTCATGCAGAACATGTGGGACTACCAGACCTCGGCCTACGGAGTGCTGGAGGACAAGCGGGAACCCAACGGGGAGTACGAACTGGAGACCCTGGAGAAGTACGACGACCTCGCGGCCGAAATCGAGGGTGAGTTCGAATGAAGTCCGGCGCCGGCGACGACCCCTTCGCGGACGACCCATTCGACGAGGACGAGGCGGACGACCAAGCGGACCCGGAGACAGAAACCGCTGCCGAAGCCGAAGCGGAAGAACCCGAACCGGATGAGTCGGGACAGACGCGAGGCCGGGACTCGAAAGCCAGCGAGGACGTCGACGAGAGCACGGACGACAGCGACGCCGCGGACGGGGACGACGGCCGAACTGGCGGGACCGGAGAACGAGTGTCGACGGGGAGCGGACAGCCTGCGAACGAACAGCCGACGGGCGAGACGAGTTCCTCGGAAGACGGCGGCGGAGGCGAGGACGAGAGCGACGATTCGGACGCCGCGGCGACGCAGGACATCCCGTGGGTGCTCCGACGCTCCCGCGTCAAGGAGGACCGGGACAACGTCCACCAGTTCTTCCTCCGCGACGAGTACTCGAAGGCGGAGGACGACATCATCGCCGCGGTCGCCGAGGAGCTTGACGTCCGCGAGAAGCAACTGAAGAAACTGGACGTGCGGGAGGCGATGGTCGCGACCGCCGACGCCGAGGCGATCGCCGAGACGCTGTCGGAGTGGGGCTACGAGTACGTGGACTGACTCGCCGCGAATTTATATCATCATCAGTACCTTTTTCAGGACCCTATCTCTGGTCGATCTAAGGCGAAAGTAGGGAACGCAAACCCGCTTCTCGACGCGGAGAGTGCGTGCGCGAGCCGTCCTAAAACCTCCGTATACGGCACCTAATCCGCGGTATACGGCCAATACCGGTGTCGTAGATGGCGTCTTCTCAGACCGAATACGGTCCATTACAATGTATACGCTAGCAGAAATATCGAGGCGGAGATGTCATGAATCGGAACATCGAAATCGGAGCGGACAGTAGCGGCGGAGACGGGCGTTTACGGCCCCGCGGCGCCGCAACTCTCGCGCGCGAGACGTGCGAGGGGAAGAGAGGACAGCCGATATGGGCGACGAGAGGTGGGCGACCATGACCTCGCGGAGAGACAAACTCCGGAGCGCGGCGCTCGCCCTCCTGATGGTGACCTCGGTGTTCGCCACGGTCAACGTCGCGGCGCTCGGGTTCGTCGGAACGGCGGAGGCCGCGCCGGGCGACCCAGCGACGTTCGCCGTCACGCAGAACGGTCAGTGCTTCGAGGTCTCGTCGTTCGGCGACGGGACGCAGTCGGTCGAGAACTTCTACGACTACCGCCCGACGAGTTCCGGGGCCTACAGCTCGCACGGCACGACGGAGTTCCAGGAGAACGATACGACCCAGATGTTCCTCTACAACGGGTCCGAAGGCGTCAGCCTGGTCGTCGTGCACGACAAGCTGAACGGGGACGACTCCGGCGGGAACGTGACGTTCAACGTCTCCGGCGTTCCGTCCGGAAGCGAGTGGGCCGTCAGAGACGATTACTACGAGAACAACGACGGCGAGCAAGCGGATACGAACTACGACAACTTCAGCATCGACGGCGACACGGCCCACGCCGACTGGTTCTGGGTGGACGACCGCACCGACGGCGGCGCCCTGCGTGCCCCGCAAGGCGCGGAGTTCAGCATGACCGTCACCCCGGCGTTCAACGAGGACGCCCATCACGACCACCCCGACGGCCGGTACAACGGCGGGCAGATCACGACGTGGAACGTCCGGTCGCCCGACGGCACCGCGGGCGGGGGAGCGACCGAACTCGACATGAGCCAGCCGGTGTCGATCGAGACCGGCGGCTGCGGCTCCGCGCCCGACGCGAGCCTCGACGCGACGCCGGCGAACGCGTCCATCGGCGAGAACGTCACCTTCGACGCGAGCGGCTCGGTCGACGAGGACGGCGACATCGCCGAGTACCGCTGGGACTTCGACGGCGACGGACAGGTCGACCGCACGACCCAGGGAGCGACGACGCAGGCCGCCTACGACGCGGCCGGCGAGTACGAAGCCTCCGTCACCGTCGTCGACGAGGAGGACCGGAGCGACACGGCGACCGCGAACGTCTCCGTCAGCGAATCGCTGACGGCGCATGCGGACGTTCCGTCCGGGGTCGAGGTGAACGAGACGTTCACCGCCGACGGCTCGAACAGCACCGGCGACGTACGGACCTACGAGTGGGACTTCGGCGACGGTACCACACGATCGGGCGAGACCGTCGACCACGCCTACGACCAGACCGGCACGTACACGGTCACACTGACGGTCTCCGACGGGTCCGGTGACGAGGACACCACGACCGCCGAGGTGACGGTGACCGAACCCGACGAGACGCCGCCGAACGCGTCGCTGACGGCGACGCCGGAGAACGCGTCGCTCGGCGAGAACGTCACCTTCGACGCCGGCGACTCGTCCGACGACGGCACCATCGCGGAGTACCGCTGGGACTTCGACGGCGACGGGCAGGTCGACCGCACGACCCAGGGGGCGACGACGCAGACCGCCTACGACGCGGCCGGCGAGTACGAAGCCTCCGTCACCGTCGTCGACACCGGCGACAACGAGGACACGGCGACGGCGACGGTCACGGTCTCGGACGAGACGCCGCCGAACGCCAGCGCGAACGTTCCCTCCCGAGTCGCGGTCGGTGATACGTTCACCGCCGACGGGTCGGACAGCACCGATAACGGCGAGATCGTCAGCTACGAGTGGGACTTCGGCGACGGCGCCAACGCTACCGGCCAGAGCGTCACCCACGCGTACGACGAGAACGGGACCTACGAGGTCACCCTGACCGTCACCGACGCCGCCGGGAACGCGGACAGCGACACGGTCACCGTCGAGGCGGTCGACGCCGACGAGGACGCCGCGCCCAACGCGAGCCTCGACGCGACGCCGTCCACCGCGAACACCGGCGAGACGGTCACCTTCGACGCCAGCGGCTCCTCGGACGACGACGGCATCATCGAGTACCGCTGGGACTTCGACGGCGACGGCAAGGTCGACCGCACGACCGAGTCGGCGACGGCGGAGAAGACCTACGAGCACGCCGGCGAGTACGGGGCGACGGTCACCGTCGTCGACACCGCCGGCCAGACGGACACCGCCTCAGCCACCGTAACCGTCGAGGACTCCGACGACGGCGGCGACGGCGGCGACGCGCCGCCGACGGCCGCGGTCACCGCGCCGGAGACGGTCGTCGTGAACGAGACGTTCGAGATAGACGCCAGCGGGTCGACCGACGACGACGGCATCGTCGAGTACCGCTGGGACTTCAACGACGACGGCAAGATCGACCGGACCACGACCGAGGCGAAGACGATCAAGGTGTACAACCGGCCGAAGACCTTCACCACGGAGGTCACCGTGGTCGACGCTTCGGGACAGACCGACTCGGCGACCGTGACCATCGAGGCCACGGAGCCAGACGACGAGGCCCCGACCGGTGACGTGCACGCGCCGGAGACGGTCAACGTCGGCGAGGAGTTCGCCGTCAACGTGACGAACGTGCACGACGAGAGCGGCATCGCGCACGTCTGCTGGTACTTCGACGGCGAGAAGGGGCCCGACGGGCGGAGCGCGACGGTCGCGTTCGACTCGGCGGGCACCCACACCGTCTCGGTGCTGCTGCGAGACGAGGAGGGCAACGAACGCACCATCTCCACGCAGGTGGAGGTCGTCGCGGAGGACGACGGCGGTGACTCCGGTGGCGACGGCGGAAACTCCGGCGGCAACACCGGTGGTAACACCGGGGGTAGCGCTGGCGGCAACACCGGAGGCCACACCGGCGGCAGCGCCGGGAGCGCGGACGACGGCGACGAGTCCGACGGCTCGTCGATGGAGACCGAGGTCGACACCTCCGCGGCGAACGTCGTCGCGCTCTCCGTCACCGGCGCCGACGCCGGCGACCACGCGACGGTCGCCATTCCCGCCGACAACTGGACCGAGGCCCTGACGTTCGACGGGATGACGACGACGTTCGACGCCGCGGGCGACTACGACTTGACGGTCGAGTCGAGCGCCGACGCCCCCGAGAACGTCACCGCGCCGACGGTCGAGGGCGACGGCTTCGCGCCGCAGGCGTACCTCACCGTCGACCATCCGAACGTGAACGACGAGGACGTGCGCAACGCCTCGATCACGTTCACTGTTCAGAAGGACCTGCTCGACCGGACTGACGCCGAGCCCGACGCCGTCGGGCTCTACCGCGCGACCAACGGCTCCTGGGAGCGGGTCGAGGTCGAGCACCTCGGCGAGAACGGCTCGGTCCACGAGTTCCGCGCGAACCTGACCGAGCTGTCGACGTTCGCCGCGGGCGTCGACCGGCCCTCGACGGCCGTGACGGAGGTCGCGATCGACGACACCGACGTCAAGGCGGGCGACGTTATCGAGGTCACGGCGACCGTCGCGAACGACGGTCGCGCCGACGGGACGGTCGCCGCCGAGCTGACGGTCGACGGCACGGTCGTCGCGAGCGAGAACGTGAGCGTCGCCGCCGGCGAGACGGCGACGGTCGCCTTCGAGCACGAACTGGCGAGCGCCGGCACGCTGACCGTCGGCGTCAACGGCGAGACGACCGACCTCTCCGTCGCGTCGGTCGAGACCGACGACTCCGACGACGCGACCGAGAGCACGACCGAAGCGGGCGACGGCTCGTCGGACGACTCCGACGACCCCGACGAGTCCAACTCGCTCGGCCAGCCCGGCATGGGCGTCGGCGCCGCGCTCGTCGCGCTGCTGTGCGCGTCGCTGGTGGCGCTGCGCCGGCGGGACTGAGGAGCGATTTCGGCTGCAGTTCTTTTTTCGCTGCCGTCAGGTCGATAGTCCCGACGGCGCGGTCGGCGTGCGTAGCGGACTGTCGGGACGGCAGCGTGCGCCACTGCAGATAGGTACACACTATCTGTATCTATTGTACACGAAAAGCTTTTGCTCGTCGTGGCCGATCCGTTATCCGAGCTTCGTTACCATGTCACTAGACGTCTTCGGCGACGCCGAGTACGAGCGGCGGATCTCCCGGGCGAAAGAGCGGATGCAAGAGGAGGAGTTGGACGCGCTGGTCGTCTCCGACCCCGCGAACATGAACTACCTCTCCGGCTACGACGGGTGGTCGTTCTACGTGCACCAGGCGGTGATCCTCACCGCGGACGCCGACGAACCGGTGTGGGTCGGCCGCGGGATGGACGCGAACGGCGCGCGGGCCACGACGTGGCTCTCTGAGGCGAACATCCGGGCGTACAGCGACGACCACGTCCACTCGCCGCGCGACCTCCACCCGATGGACTACGTCGCGGGCGTGCTGGAGGACCTGGGCGTCGCGGACGGGCGCATCGGCCTGGAGATGGACGCCTCCTACTTCACGGCGAAGTCGTACACGCGCCTGCTGTCGAACCTCCCCGAGGCGGAGTTCGAGGACGCGACGCTACTGGTCAACTGGGTCCGCGTGAAGAAGTCCGAGCGGGAACTCGACTACATGCGCGAGGCCGCGCGGATCTCTGAGGAGGCGATGGCCGCCGGCCTCGACGCCATCGAGGCGGGCGTCCCCGAGTACGAGGCCGCAGCCGCCGTTTACGACGCGCTGATCACCGGCACCGACGAGTACGGCGGCGACTACCCGGCCATCGTCCCGCTGATGCCGTCCGGCGACCACACCGGGACGCCGCACCTCACCTGGACGGACCGCGAGTTCGAGGAGGGCGACCCCGTGATCATCGAACTCTCCGGTTGTCGCCACCGCTACCACTCGCCGCTCGCGCGGACGACGTTCGTCGGCGACCCGCCGGAGGAGATACAGCGCACCGCCGACGTGGTCGTCGAGGGGCTGGAGGCCGCGCTCGACGCCGCGGAGCCGGGCGTCACCTGCGAGGCCGTCGAGAAGGCCTGGCGAGAGACAATAGCGAAGTACGACATCGAGAAGGAAGACCGGATCGGCTACTCGATGGGACTGGGCTACCCGCCGGACTGGGGCGAGCACACCGCCAGCCTCCGGCCCGGCGACGAGACGGTGCTGGAGGAGGACATGACGTTCCACATGATACCCGGCATCTGGGGCGACGACTTCGGCGTCGAGATCAGCGAGACGTTCCACGTGACGAGCGACGGCGCGGAGGCGCTCGCCGACTTCCCGCGGGAGCTGTTCACGACGTAGGGCCGTGACGGAGCTTGCGGTGTGAAAGCCCCGGAACTCGCTGGTTCGCTCTCAGCCCACAGCGGGAGTTAGTAGGACCCCTCGATCAGCAAAGACAATCTCGAGTCCTGGTCAACTCGACGACCTCCGCGTGTAGTTTCGTGGCCAACTCGTACGTCGTTCGGGCGCGGTATTCGCCGGCAATGCCGGTCCGGTAGTACGACTCCGACCGATTCTCACGCCAGAGTTCCCGCAGCCGGTCGGCAACGTCGCGAGAGAAGAGCCCCGCTCGGACGCCTAGTCCGTAGACTTCGGTGTGGGACTGCCCGGGAACGTCGTACCCTTTCTCCTCGACGTAAAACTGAATCGACCGCTCGATCGCGACGAACGAGGCCTCGATGATCACGGTGATGTGACCGTTCCGGTCGAACAGGAACCCTGCGGCATCGAGGAGGCGGCACGCTTTGCGCAGCTGGAGGACGGCCGCGTCGGCGACGTGCTCCAGTCCGACTTCCGGATGCTCCGGTCGCCGTTGGAAGGCGTCTTCGGCGTCGGTGAGCGCTTCTTCGAGGTCCTGCGAGGTCATTTCGACTCACCGCCGAACACGGCCCGTTTGGCGCGGTCGAACGCTGCGCTCGAGTACAACACGATCCCCTTCCGGAAGATCTCCTGCACGTCGCTGCTGCGCTTGCGAACGCTCTCGGCGGACTCGACGAAGGTCTCGAACTCGTACCGATCGCCGTCGAAGGGCCGCTCCTCGAGGTCTCGCTTGGCGTCCGCGACGGCGCGCCGCGTACGTACCACCGCGTCGTCATCGTCGACGAGCACGAACACGTCGATGTCGCTCGCCCGGTCGGCCTCGCCGCGGGCGACGCTGCCGAAACAGACGACGCCCGCGACGTGGGAGCAGTCGTCGGTGATTCGGTCGACGAACGCCTGTAGCGGTTTCCGGAACTCGGACTGGGGCACATCGAAGATCGGGTCGTCGGCTTCGTGAAGGCGGTCCTCGTCGATCTGGTAGAGCGTCTTCCGGCCGACGTCGCGGCGGACGACCAGGCCCAGATCCTGCAGCAACGAGAGGGCCTTCGAGACGCTCGGCCCGCCGAAGCCGGTGAGCTCCTGAAGGTCGCGATTCGAGAACTCGTCCGCGGGGTTCTGTGCCGTTATTTCGAGGATGTCGTCCATCGCTTCGTACCGGAATATCTGCTCGTCGGGGAGCGGCAGTCGGAGGTCGACGTGCATACTGTTATACTATACGTAATTGTTTATTCAGTATATAACAGTACCGCTCGTTCGGCCACGGATTATCGGGCTGAGAAACCGAACTGATGCAGACCGCGGAGAGTGAGTCGGTCAGTCACCGGGCGCGACCACCAGATTCACCAACTCGTCGCCGGACTCCAGCGCGGCGACGTTCTCCGCGACGATGTTGGCGAGTCGGTCCCAGTGCTTCGGCGTGTGACCGCCGGTGTGGGGCGTGATCAGGCAGTTCTCCAGGTCCCAGAGCGGGTGGTCCGCCGGCAGCGGTTCGGGGTCGGTGACGTCCAGCGCCGCGCCGCGGATCTTGTTCGACTGCAGCGCCGCGACGAGCGCGTCGGTGTCGACGATGCCGCCGCGGGCGGCGTTGACGAGGACGGCGTTCGGCGGGAGCGTCGCGAACTCGTCCGCGCCGACGAGGCCGCGCGTGAGGTCGGTGAGCGGGCAGGCGATCACGACGTAGTCGCTCCGGGAGAACGCGTCGTGGATCGCCTCGTCGTCGAAGCCGACCACCTCGTCGGTCGGACCGCCTTTCTCCGGCGAGTACCGGACGCCGACCGTCTCCACCTCGAACCCCTTCAGGCGCTGCGCGACGGCCTGCCCGATGGAGCCGAGGCCGACGATCGTCACGGTGCTGCCGGCGAACTCGTGGGACTGGAAGTGCCGCCACTCGGCGTTCTGCTTGCGCCGCCACCCCTCGTGCAGGCGGCGGGCGAACACGAGCACGTTCCCGATCGCCTGCTCGGCGATGCCCGGCGCGTGGATGCCGCCGGCGTTGGTCACCGCGACGCCGCGGTCGGCGAGCGCGTCCGTCGGGACGTGGTCGGTACCGGCGAAGGTGCACGCGAACAGCTCCAGCCGCTCCGCGCCCGCGATCAGCGACTCCTCAACGGTGATCCCCGTCACGACGCGGGCGCCCGAAACGAGTTCGCGCTCCTGCTGGGGCGTCCTCGCGTGCGCAACGGTGTAGTCGGGGAGACGCTCACGGAGCGCCTCCGCGTACGATGCCATCGAGAGTCCCTCGGTCCCCTCGCGGAGGACCGCGATGTCTGGTTGCGTGCTCATGTGGTGTCTCCCGCGTCGGTCGACGCGGACGGATGACGGTACGATCGGTCGTATCGAACTTAATCTTTCGTGTATGGTATTAACGACTACTGTGTACAGTTAAGGTCGTGGAGCACGTTACCGGATCGCATGAACGAGCCGAGCCGAGACGGGTTCGCGTCCGTGCGCCGCGGCTTCCACACCCACCCGGAACCGGCGTGGCGCGAGTTCTACACCACCGCGCGGATCGTCGAGGAACTGCGCGACGTCGGCGTCGACGAACTGGCGGTCGGACCGGACGCGTACGACCCGGACGACCGGATGGCGGTGCCCGACGACGACGAGATCGCCCCCTGGCGGGAGCGAGCGCGAGAACGGGGGGCCGACGAGGCCCTGCTCGACCGGATGGCCGGCGGCAACACCGGCGCGGTCGCCGTCCTCGACCGGGGCGAGGGGCCGGCGGTCGGCCTGCGGGTCGACATCGACGGGCTGTTCATCGAGGAATCGACGGACGAGGGGCACCGCCCGGCGGACGAGGGGTTCCGCTCGGAGATCGACGGGACGATGCACGCCTGCGGCCACGACGCCCACGTGACGTGGGGGCTGGGCGTGCTCGAAGCGATACGGGAGAGCGAGTTCGCCGGCCGCTTCGTGGTCTTTTTCCAGCCGGCCGAGGAGACCGGCGGCGGCGGCCGCCCGATGGCCGAGAGCCGCTACGCCGCGGATCTCGATTACCTCTTCGCGGCCCACGTCGGCCTCGACCACCCGACCGGCGAGGTCGTCGCCGGCATCGAGAAGCCGCTCGCCATGTGCCACGTCGACGCGACGTTCCGGGGGACCTCCGCCCACGCCGGCAAGGCCCCGAACCAGGGCGACAACGCGATGCAGGCGCTCGGGACGGCGATCCAGAACGCCTACGGCATCCCCCGCCACGAGGACGGGATGACCCGGGTCAACGTCGGGAAGGCCGAGGCCGGTACCGCGAGCAACGTCATCGCCGAGCGCGCGCACGTCGAGGCCGAGGCCCGCGGCGAGACGACCGCGCTCAAGGAGTACGCGAAGCGCCGCCTCCGACGCACCTTCCGGCACTCGGCGGAGATGCACGGCTGCGACCTGGAGTTCGACGTGGTCAGCGAGTCGCCCCGCGCCGACAGCGATCCCGAACTCGCCGAGGTGATCGCCGGCGTCGCGAGCGGCGTCGACGGCGTCGACACGGTCGTCCCGAGCGCCGACTTCGGCGCGAGCGAGGACGCGACGTTCCTGATGAAGCGCGTGCAGGAGGACGGCGGGCTCGCCGCCTACCTCATCGTCGGCACCGACCACCCGACGAGCCACCACACGCCCACGTTCGACGTGGACGAGCGCAGCCTCGCCACCGGCGTCGACGTCCTGACGAACTCCATCCTCGCCGTCGCGGAGGACGGGCCGTGAGCGGGGACGGGGACGCTGACGGTCGGGCGAGCGACGGCGAACCCGACGACGCCTCCGCGGTCGTCACGTACGAGGACGTTCACGACGCCCGCGAACGCGTCGCGGACGTCGTCCACCGGACGCCGCTCGACCGCTCGACGACGTTCGCGGAGATGACCGGGGCCGACGCCGTGGGCCTGAAACTCGAAAACGCCCAGCGGACGGGGTCGTTCAAGATCCGCGGCGCGTACAACGCGATGGCGCAGCTCTCCCCGGCGGAGCGCGAGCGGGGCGTCGTCGCCGCGAGCGCGGGCAACCACGCGCAGGGGGTCGCGCTCGCCGGCGACCTCCTCGGGATCGACGCGACCGTCGTCGTCCCCGAGGTCACTCCCGCCGCGAAGATCGACGCCGCCCGGGGGTACGGCGCGGAGGTCGTCGTCGAGGGCGACATCTACGAGCGCTCCTACGAGCACGCCCTCGACCTGGCCGATCGGGAGGGTCTGGTCTTCGTTCACCCGTTCGACGACGCACGGATCATCGCGGGGCAGGGGACCGTCGGGGTCGAACTGCTCGAGCAGTTCCCCGAACTCGACACCGCCCTCGTCGCGATCGGCGGCGGCGGGCTGATCGCCGGGATCGCGACGGTCCTGAAAGCCCACGACCCGGAGGTCCGCGTCGTCGGCGTCCAGCCGGAGGGGGCGCTCCACGCCAAGCCGTCGCTGGCGGAGGACCGCATCCGCGAACTCCCCGACGTAGACACCGTCGCGGAGGGGATCGCCGACACACGTCTGCTCGAACGGACCTTCGCGGTCCTCCGCGAGCGCGTCGACGCGGTGGTCGGCGTCACGGACCGCGAGATGGCCGTCGCGGTCGCCCTGCTCGCAGAACGGGCGAAGACCGTCGCGGAACCGGCCGGCGCGGCCCCGGTCGCCGCAGCGCTCTCCGGCGCGGTGAACGTCGAGGGCGAGAGCGTCGCCTGCGTCGTCTCCGGCGGCAACGTGAACCTGACCGACCACGCCGAGCTCTCGCGCGTCGGCCTGCTGGCGCTCGATCGGTACGTCGAAGCCCGGCTGGCGCTCACCGACTGGCCGTCAGCCCTCGGCGACGTGGCCGACGCGGTGGCGTCTCGCGGCGGCGAACTCGACGCGGTCGAGCGCGTCGGCCCGAGCGCGGGCGACCACCCGAACCGGACACCGGTCTCGATCGGCGTCGAAGGGAGCGGACCGGACCACCTCTCGGCGGTGCTGGACGCGCTCGACGCGCTGGACGGCGTATCGGTCGTCTCGTCGGCCCTCGACGGCCCGCCTTCGGATCGGTAGGTGACAGTTCCGCCGTGCGGCAGACCTTTGTGAGAGGGTCTCAATGCACTAATCGGATCGACATGAAACCGTGCCAGAACTGTCAGGCGGTCATCGACGAGTACGTCTTGGACAAACAGCTCGAACCCCTGCGCGAGCTCACGGTCGACGACTTCAACGTCTGCGGCGACTGCGCGACCATCGTCGACGACGCGTGCGTGGAGTGCGGCGGCGCGGTCTACGTTCCTCGCGACGCGGCCGTCACCCCCGATTACTGCCCGGCGTGCCGATCCGACCTCATCGACCGCACCGGTACCGATCCCGGGTGGACGCTCGACGCGACGTCCGCCTGAAGACGGGTAGCCGTCCGCGGGCGGTTCCCGGTCGCTTTTCTTCGGACTCGCCGCTATCGCGGAGAGGGATCAATGCTACAGGAGGCGCTCACCGGCATCCGGGGAGAGCCTTCGGCGCCGACCGCGCGGACGACCGTCGACTCACTCGTCGCCGTGGCGTTGCAGATACGCCTCGCGGTTGCCGACGAGGTGCTCGTCGAGCCACGTCTCCGGGAGCGCCGTCGTCTCCATCGCCGCGAGGTAGTTCTCGCCGGGTTCGCGCACCCAGGCCTCGGCAACGGTTCTGGTCATCGTACCGACTTCGAGCGGGACGTCGATCGGTTCCTCCTCCGTGATGACCTCGGCGTGGCCGGCGTCCCGCAGCGTCTCGAGGGCGTCCATGACGGCGTCGTAGCTGAGCGTGGTCCGCTTGACCAGTTCGTCGCTGGTCGTCTCGCCGCGGTCCAGACACCACAGCACGGTGAACGCGACCGGAGAGATGTCGCGCTCGGACGCGGCGACGGGAGAGTCGTGGGATGGGCTTCGAGAGTTCATTGTCGTACTGGCGGCGAGTTCGGCAGATCGGCAGTCGATCGCGTCTGTGGGAGCGCGGCCGGACGGCCGACGGTAGCGTCGCCGCCGCGCCCCGACAGCGCAGTGCTCGTACAGACGCTCGATCCCCCGCCCTCGTAAACCCAGTGATACCCGAAAACGGGGTAGAAAACGACTGATACCTGTAAATAGCAGTTTCACGATAGGAGAGGGATCCGCGTCGGTGTGGACGATCGGCACCACGCTCCCGAGCGTACCAAATATGTTAGCATACGGTTCTATAGGATGAACTATCATATACGCTCGGTGAAAAAGATGTGTGAACGACCACCAAGACTGACCGTTCCGCCGACGCGGTAGGAAGCGAGTATGGACTTCGAGGAGTCGAGGTTCACCCGTCGCCAGTTTCTGGGTGCCGGGATCGCCTCGGTCGTCGGGACCGCGGCGGGAATGCGGTTGCAGAGCCCCCGCTGGGGACTGAGCCGCGGTGAGACGAGCCCCGTCGTCGAGGGTCCGGAGGTCGGTCTCGAACCGGTCGTTTCCGACCTGTATCAGCCTATCGCGATGGCCTTTCCCCGCGGCGATCCGTCGGTGTGCCTCATCGCGGAGAAGACGGGCGTCGTCCGCCGCCACGACGCGGACGGCCTCCGAGACGAACCGTTCCTCGACGTTTCCGACCAGCTCGCCGAGCCCGAGACGTGGGAGATGGGGTTTCTCGGCTTCGAACTTCACCCCGACTTCGCGGCCAACGGGAAGTGCTACGCCCGCTACAGCGCTCCGCTGTCGTCGGACGCGCCCGACCACTACTCCCACACGTTCGTCCTCTCGGAGTTCACCGCACCCGGGGACCGACGCCGCGCGGACCCCGCGACCGAGCGCGTTCTCCTCGCCATCCCAGAACCGGGGACGAACCACAACGCGGGGGCGATCGCCTTCGGCCCCGACGGATACCTATACGTCGCCACCGGCGACGGGAGATCTGGAGACATGGGGGCGGGGCGCGGCCACGCCGACGACTGGTACGTCCTGAATCGGGGCGGAAATGGTCAGGACACCGAGGAGAACCTCCACGGAAGCGTCCTGCGCATCGACGTCGACGACCGCGACGACGGGAAACCCTACGCCGTCCCCGACGACAACCCGCTCGTGGGCGAAGCAGGGCTCGACGAACACTGGGCGTGGGGATTTCGGAACCCGTACCAGATATCGTTCGGCCCGGACGGTCGGCTGTTCGTCGGGGACGTGGGATCGAACCGCTTCGAGGAGGTAAACGTGGTCCGTCGCGGCGGCAACTACGGCTGGAACGTCCGCGAAGGCAAGCGCTGCGTCGCGAACCGCTACGTGAACTACGCGCTCGCGAAGCTCCCCTTCGCCCGGAACAACTGGCCGGCCTGTCCGAGCGCCACGTCCGACGGGGAGCCGCTCGTCGACCCCGTCGTCATCTATCCCCACCAGCGCGACGGCGAACCGTTCGGTCGGGCCGTCATCGGCGGACGGGTCCACGACGGCGACGCACTGCCCGACCTCCAGGGGAAGTACGTGTTCGGCGACTTCCTGGGCGACGGCCGGGCAGGTCAGCTGTTCGCCGCGTCGCCGGACGACGACCCCCTCTGGACGATGCAGGAGCTCCGCCCGACCGTCGACGGCGAGCCCTTCGAGAAGTACGTCCTCTCGTTCGCCGGCGGTCCCAGCGGCGAGACCTACGTCCTCGCGTCGAGAATGGCGGAGGAATCGGGGGCCGTGTATCGCCTTACCGACCCGCCGTAGTGGTTCTGTACCGGGCCGGAGCACGTCCCGGCCGCGCGGAGTCGTCAACGATACCCGGCGACGCGAGACGACGCGACCGGCTACGCGGCCGCCGCGGCGGCGCGGAGGAAGATGCCGACGCCGAGTTCGATCTCGCGGTGAGACGAGTCGAGCGGCGGGAGGAGCCGTATCGTCTTCCGGCCGCACCCGAGCGTGAGCAGGCCGCGTTCGAGCGACTCCCGGACCACGGCGTCCCGGCGCGCCTTGTCGTCGAACTCGACCGCGAGCATCAGGCCCTTGCCGCGGACGTCGACCACGTGGTCCGGCGCGTCGTCGCGGAGGATCTCCTTCGCCTGCCGACCGCGGGCGGTCGCGTTGTCGAGCAGGTCGTGCTCCTCGATCGCCTCCAGCGTGAACGCGCCCTGCATCGACGAGAGGACGTCGCCGCCCCCGAACGTCGACCCGAGGCGGTTCTTCTCCGAGGGAAAGACGTCGGAGCGAGAGACCGTCGCGCCGACGCGCAGCGCCTTCGCGCTGGCGATGACGTCGGGTTCGAGGTCGTAGTGGTCCGAGGCCCAGATCTCCCCCGTGCGGCCGATCCCGGACTGGATCTCGTCGACGACCAGCGGGATGTCGTACTCGTCGGTGACGGCCCCGACCTCCCGCATGAACGCCTCGCTCGGGAACCGGTAGCCGCCGACGCCCTGGATCGGTTCGAGGACCGCGAACGCCACCTCATCGGGGTTGACGTGGCCGCCCTCGGGCGCGAGCGAACTGCGGAGCTGCGAACTGCCACCGGCGAAGAACCCGCAGTCGCAGCTGTCGGGGTCGCAGGCGCGGTCCGCGCAGAACGGGACCTCCCTGATGCCCGCGATCTCCGGGTAGTACCGGGTGTACACCTCCTTCGAGCGCGTGACCGAGAGGGTTCCCAGCGTCCGGCCGTGGAAGCTTCCGGTGAACGCGTAGCCGTACTTGGCGGCTGGGGCGTGGTCGTGGGTGATCTTCATCGCGTTCTCGACGGCCTCCGCGCCGGAGTTCGAGAGGAAGACCGTGTCCATCCCGTACTGCTCGGAGACCTCGACGAGCTTGTCCATCAGGTGACTGGCGCCGGGGAACTCCGCCGAATCGGGGTCCGGACCGGCGCCGTAGTACATGTCCTGTCCCGCGATCTTCATCGGCTCCACGAGGTCGAACTCGCGGAGCTTGTCGAGGACCTTCTCGTTGTTGTAGCCGAGCGGCGCGGCCCCGATGTGGCAGGTGAAATCGAGCAGCACGTTCCCGTCCACGTCCGTGACGAAGGGGCCGTCGGCCTCGGCCGTCACGTCCCAGACGAACTCGTGGGAGTACTCGCTCGGGGCGGCGTTCTCCCGGTGGAACTCGATCCACTTCCGCGCGTTCGGACCGGGGAGCGCGTCGGCGTCCGGTTCGGCTGTTGCCCTGTCCATACACAGTAAACGTGTATGACGTACATTAATCTTGGTGTAGATGGCCGATCCGACACGTCGGGTCTGGCTCGAAAAACGTCGGGAAACCGCTGTCGAGAAGCGGTTCAGTCGTCGTCGGCGACGACCTCGTCGCTCTGGCGCGACCGCTTCGACCTGGACCCGAAGATCCAGGCGTCCTCCTGCAGCAGCACGCGGCCGTACCGCGAGCTGAACTCCTTGATCAGCCCCAGCCCGGCGAGCAGGCAGACGAACGCGAACGGGCCGCCCGTGATGATGGCCGCGGACTGCAGCGCCTCGACGCCGCCGAGGGTCATGAGGATCGCGGCGGTCATGCCGAGGACGACGCCCCAGAAGATCCGGTTGATGCTCGACGGCTTGGCCTTGCCGCCCGTGGTCATCATCGAGACGGCGAGCGTCGAGGAGTCGGCGGACGTGATGAAGAACGTCGTCACGAGGATCATGAAGGCGATCATGAACACGGAGCCGAGCGGGAACGCCTCGAACAGCGCGAACCCGGCGACCGACGCGCCGTTCTCCCCGACGGGGCCGAGGATGTCCGTGACGCCGTTGTGCTGGGCCCAGACAGCGGAGCCGCCGACGAAGGTGAACCACGGGATGGTCGCGGCCGAGGTCGCGAAGATGCCGGTGAAGGCGACTTCGCGGACGGTGCGCCCGCGGGAGATGCGGGCGATGAACAGGCCCGCGAACGGCGACCACGAGAGCGCCCACGCCCAGTAGAACACGGTCCAGGCGTTGGCCCACTCCGTGCCGCCCTCGACGCCGGCGCCGGTGAACAGGCTCATCGACACGAAGTCGGTGACCATCCCGCCCACGGCCTGCGTGCCGAGCAGGAGGAGGAAGGCGGTCGGGCCGACGATGAACGTCGCCACCATGAGCACGATGAACAGGGCCATGTTGAAGTTCGAGAGGCGGCGGATCCCCTTGTCGACGCCGAGTACCATCGACACCGTGAACAACAGGGTCATCATCGTCACGACGGCGATGATACCGGTGGTGCCGAGGTCGATCCCCCACTGGTAGTCGAGACCGGTGACGAACTGGCTCCCGATGAAACCGAGCGACGTCGCGACGCCGCCGATGGTCGCGAAGACGGCGAGGACGTCGATGGCCTTCGCGGCGGGACCGTCGAGGTTATCGCGACCGAGCAGCGGCGTGAGCGCCGACGACACCCGCAGGGGGACATCGTCGTAGTTGTACGCGAAGTAGCCGATGGCGATCCCCATGATAGTGAAGACCGCGAGCTGCGGGAGCGCCCAGTGGAACAGGGTCTGCTGGACGGCGATGGTCATCGCCTCGGCCGACCCGCCGGAGACGTCGAACAGGGGCGACGGGCTGTCGTAGTAGAACAGCGCCTCGGTCGGCCCCCAGAAGACGACGCCGGCCGCGAAGCCAGCCGAGTAGAGCATGGTGAAAAAGGAGAAGAAGCTGTACTCGGGCTTCTCGTCGCCGAACTTGATCTTCCCCCACGGGCCGACGATCAGATACAGCAGGAAGAGGACGACGAGGAAGACGATCAGCAGCAGCGCCCAGTTGAGATACCCCAGCAGCACGTCGTTAGCGGTCGCGATGGCGCTCTCGACCGTGCTCGGACTGACGAAGTACAGCAGGATGAGCCCCACCGTCAGCCCCGCGCCGAACAGGAAGACGACCGGGTCGAGTTCCTCGCGGAACGCTTCGACTGCGCCCGCGTCGGCGTCGGCGTCGCTCATCCGCCATCACCCCCGCTGCGGCGGTCGTTCAGGTGTCTCCGCCCGTTACCCCGCGGCTGATTACCGGCATGCACCATGCATGGTGGTGACATGCCATACACAATTACTGATAATGGTATAAGTTTTTTCTTTCCGTACCTGCCATATACAGATAGCGTTTACCATGGGGCGTCGCGAGCGGAAGCGCGATCGGGCGGGAAAGCGCTCGAAAAGCGCTGTCAGTACGTCGTGGATGAAAAGCGAGAGTCGATACCGAAAAGGAGCCGCGGAGCTACTTCGTGAGGTCTTCGACCGCGCGCTCGCGGGTCTCGGCGCTCTCCGTCACGCGCTCGGCGAACTCGTCGACGCTGTCTTTGATCTCCTCGCGCGTCGCCTCCGGCGAGAACTCGTCCGACATCGTCAGCAGGCGGACGAACGCGCGGAGCTCCTCGTCGGTGATCTGGGCGAACTCCTCCTTCTCCAGCTTCTCGACGACCTCGTCGACGTCGATCTGGCCGACCGGATCGACGTTGAACTCGACGTTGACCATCCGATAGTTGGAGTCGGCGAGGCGCTGTTCGGCCTTGCCGACGCCCTCGGACAGCATGTCCTTGAACGGCGTGTAGTAGCCCATCGTGCCGAGATGGAGGAAGGCGAGCATGTCCGTGATCCCCTGCGTGAGCGCCTCGCGGTCCTCGTCGTCCGGGTCGAAGACGGTGTTGCGGTCGCGGTCTTCGAGGTACTCGAAGAGGATGCTGAAATCGAGCATCGCGTTGCTGACACGGCGGCGTATCCGGTTTCGCTTCTGCTTTTTCGAGTGCTCCGTGTAGTCGGTCTTGCGACCCAGCAGGAAATCGCGGTCCGACGGCGTCAGAATGCCCCGCGGTCGGTCCGAGTCGGCCGCCCTCGCTAACTCCTCCGGCACGTCGTCCTGACTCATACACGGAAAGCGGTTATCGGACGGATTAATGCTTGCGGTAGGCGACGGTTTCCGGACGGGTCCCGCGGCCAACAGAAGAGATCACCGACAGTCTTTGGACGGTTCCGCCCGTGACGAGTCTCGACGGTCGCTACGAGCGCCGTCCACAGTTACTGTGGCCGCCGGACCGACGCCGGGGCTCCTCGGGCGGGACGACGATCAAGGCTGACGCCGGGACAGTTCGACGACGCTGTCGGCGAGCAGGTCGACGCCGATGCCGAGGCTGCGCTCGTCCACGTCGAAGGTGGGCGTGTGGTGGTTCGTCGGATGGTCGGTGCCGACGACGAGGTAGGTCGCGAGGCCGCCCGACGACTGCACGCGCTCCATGAAGTACGTCGCGTCCTCGCTCGCGCCGAAGTCGGCGCTCGGGACGACCGTGTCGACGCCCCGGACCCCCTCCGCAACCTCGCCGACGAGCGCCCGGAGTTCGGGGTCGCTATCGGCGCGGGGCGACTCGCTCGTCACCCTGACCGTGACGTCGCAGTCGTGCATCTCGGCGGCGGCGTAGAGGACGCGTTCGAGTTCGGTCCTCGTGTACTCCATCAGCGCCGTCGTCTCGCCGCGGACCTCGCCTTTGAGCGTTATCTCCTCGGCGATGACGTTGCTCGCGGTGCCGCCCTCGACGCAGCCGAAGTTCACCCGGGTCATCCCGTCGGGGTGGCGCGGGATGGCGTAGGCGTTCTGCACCGCCGTCGCCATCGCCTGCATCGCGTTCGCCCCCTCGTTCGGCGCCTTCCCGGCGTGCGCGCTCGCGCCCTCGAACGTGGCGGTCAGGTGCGCCATCGCGAGCGGCTTCCGGACCCCCGCGACGATCGTCCCGGTCGGGTTCTCCAGACCGATGTGTAGCGCGAACAGGTAGTCGACGTCGTCGACGAGCCCGCTCTCGACCATTGGCTTGCCGCCGCCGGAGATCTCCTCCGCCGGCTGGAAGAACGCCTTGAACGTACCGGAGAACTCGCTTTCCTTCACCGCCTCGACCGTCCCGAGGGCGATGGCGGCGTGGGCGTCGTGGCCGCAGGCGTGCATGTAGCCGTCGTGTTCGGACCGAAAACCCTCGTCAGCCGGTCGGTGGCCGGGGTCGTCCGACTCCGCGAGCGAGATGCCGTCGAGGTCGACCCGGAGGCCGACGGTCGGTCCCTCCCCCTCGTCGAGCGTGGCGACGACGCCGGTGTGCCCGTCGGCGGTGCGCTCCAGAACGTCCCGGCGGACGTCTTCCCTGATCGCCCGGGCGAGCCACTCGTCCAGTTCGTCCTTCGAGGGCACCGCCATCCGCTCGTCCGCTGCGAGCGCCTCCTCGCCCACCGCGAGGTCGTCGACCCCGATCCGCTCCAGCTCGTCGACCACCCGCGCCGTGGTCCGCAGCTCGCACCACCCGGGCTCCGGATGCCGGTGGAACTCCCGCCGCAGAGCCGACAGCCGGTTACGTACGTCGTGGGACACTTTCCCGGCCTTTCGGCGTGGAAGCACTTAACGATAGTCGAATTTCGTATACAGTTCGTCCGGTATCGGTGTACGCATCGCCCCGGGCGCCGCAGCGGCGGAAGGTAGCCGGGAGCCGTCTCGTCGGCTTCGCCGCCGTCAGTCGAGGTACGCGACCGCGTCCATCTCGATCCGAACGTCGCCCGGGAGCCGCGACGCCTCGACGCAGACCCGCGCCGGCGGGTCGCCGTCGAACCGCGCGCCGTAGGCCTCGTTAATCCGCCCGTAGTCGTCTAAGTCCGCGAGATAGACGGTCACCTTGACCACGTCGTCGAGACCGTCGCCGCCGGCCTCGGCGACCACGGCGGCTACGTTGTCGAGCACCCGGTCCGTCTGGGCTTCGATGTTCCCGTCGACATCCTCGTCCGTCTCCGGGTCCACCGGACCGAGCCGGAGACGTAGAGCGTGTCCCCCGCGAGAACGCCCTGCGAGTAGGGGTTGTCGTTGCGCGGCGCGCCGTCCGCGACGATCCGGCGGGCGTCGCTCACGGTCAGGTCGACCCCGTCGCCTCGGCGGTGACGTGCTCGATCGCGTCGACGACCACGTCGAGCGCCGTCTCGGCCAGGTCGTGGGTGATCACGAGCGGCGGGAGCAGGCGCAGGACGTTGCCGTGCCGACCCGCGGTCCAGACCAGCACGCCGCGCTCGAAGCAGTACTGCTGGACGGCGTCGACGGCGTCGCCGTCCGGGTGGCCGTCCGCGTCGACGAACTCCGCGCCGATGAAGAGACCGCGGCCGCGGACCTCCGCGAGGCGGTCGGTCGTCGCGTCGACCTCGCTCAAGCGGTCACGGATGTACTCGCCGACCTCCCGGGCGTGCGAGAGGAGGTCGTGCGCCTGAATGTACTCGATGGCTCGGAGGCCGGCCCGCATCCCGACGACGTGACCGCGGTACGTCCCCGCGTGGTCGCCGGACCCCCAGGTGTCCAGTTCCTCCTTGTAAATCGTCGCCGACAGCGGGAACCCGACGCCGCCGAGCGCTTTCGCCGTGGTCATCGCGTCCGGCGTGACGCCTTCCCAGTCGCAGGCCCACCACTCGCCGGAGCGGCCGAGGCCGCTCTGTATCTCGTCGAAGACCAGAGGGAGCCCGTTGTCGTCCGCGATGTCGCGCAGCCCCTGCAGGAACCCCTCCGGGGGCGTGACGACGCCGCCCTCCCCCTGAATGGGCTCGACGAAGATGCCGGCGGGGTTGGAGAGGCCGCCGTACGGGTCCTCCACGATCGCTTGAACCTCCTCGAGGGCGTGGTCGACCGCCTCCTGCGGCTCCTTCCCCTGCGCGAACGGATGCGGGTACGGGGCGTGGACCGCGTCCGAGAGCAGCGGCGTGTAGTGACCCTTGAACTTCTTGTTGCCGGTGAGCGTCATCGCACCGGGCGTCGCGCCGTGATACGCCCCGCGGAAGGCGATCAGGCCGTCGCCACCGGTGTTGTACTTCGCGAGCTTGATCGACGCCTCGACGGCGTCGCTCCCGGTCGGCCCGCCGAAGACGACGCGGCTGTCCCCCCGCAGCCCGCTCGGGGCGATCTCGTCGAGCTTCTCGATGAGGTCGAGGCGAGCCTCGCTCGGGAAGTCCACCGTGTGGACGAGCTTGTCGGCCTGCTCGTGGACGGCTTCGAGCACGTACGGGTTCGCGTGGCCGACGTTCAGAACGCCGATGCCGGCAAAGAGGTCGATGAAGGTGTTGCCGTCGGCATCCCGCACCGTCGCGCCCTTCCCCTCCTCGAAGGCGATCGGGATGTCCTCGGGGTACGCGACCGCGCTGCTGTCTATCTCCCGCTGCTTCTGCAGGAGCTGCTCGGTTTTCGGTCCGGGGACGTTGTCAACGTCCGGCGCATCATCGTAGTGGAGTTCCTCGATCGGTGGTCCTGCGGTCATACCTGACACCATGTGAAACGCTAATAAATAGCTTATCCACAATAACCATATAATACGTACACAGTTACTGAGTTAGTTCGCTCTGTATGTCCCAGAAGGGCGAGTAAACGTGTTGCGAACGCCACTGTCTCGGTCACCCGACTGATCGTTACACGCAGAACCTCCGGATACCCACCGCCGGGCGCCGTCGAAGTAGTAATCGACCGGTTGTTTGAACGTTCTCGATCGTTCCCCTAGCGAGTGGTTGGGAATGGCCTTCTCGGATCGGCCATCGTAATTATTTTATTTATTATTATATCTCTAACGAGTGGTATGATTTACACATCTGGAAACGTTCCATTTTAATCTAATCAGGTATATAATATATAAATGGGATTGTACTGCGCCCCTAGTTTACGCTACAATACATATGAAATCCTTTTTCCGTAAATGAGCAGTTGTGGTCGCATATTCGATAGCTATAAATAACATATATTATTTTTATATTTTAATTTATAATTTATATAAGTATAGTACGGAGTCTCAGACTTTGCAGACCTCACTATCCAGCCGTGAAAATAGCACGTGTGGAGTAGGAAATGATTGACAGATACATATTATAGAAATACCTCAATAACGGCCCGAACACGTGAACTGCCGCGAGATCGGATCCCGGAGACTCTAGCTCTACGACGCGCTCCGAGGCCATCGAATAGGACGAGCCCGACGATGGCCGGACACGTCGGGCGATACGACTGCGTTATCGCCATCCGTACCCGGACAACTCTATTCCTCCCCTGGACGATGATCGGTTCGATGATGGACCCCTGGTGGGGAACTGCTCCCCGAGCGCCCATGATCGCCAGCTCGCCGCGGTTGATCGTAGTAACCACCGCCGGTCGCCCGCTAGTCGCGACCTGGACAGGAGCGGGACCGACAACGGGGAGGACGCTCCCGATTTCCCGGCGGCTGCGTCGCTACGGGAGAAATACCCGACGCGTTACCGGTGGGGCGCCTGGGCTCTCTTCGGAGATACCGGGCCGAGGAGTGCTTACGAAGCGGAATCGGGCCTCCGCGTCCGCTCGATAATACGATCGTAACCGATCCGTGGCAGTAAACGGTCTATGACACTTATTCCAGTCCCCGAGAAAGCGCATGGTCGGGACTTGGCGTTCCGGGCGGTATACCGCATCGTCGCGGCCGTCCGGGAAGGCTCAAGGAGGACCATGGACCACAAGGACGAAACAACCGACGAGGGCACAGAACGACGCGCCGCGGCGGCGACGCGCCGCACGGTACTCTCAGTCGCCGCCGTCGGCGGCCCCTACGCGATGTTCGCCGGCGTCCACCGATCGACCGACCAGGAGAGCGCTCGGATCGAGCTCGGCGGCGAAACGCCCGGGTGGGTCGGCAGAGCGCCCGCCGACATCGAGGGCGAGACGAACCCGACGCTGACGCTGACCGCCGGCGAGACGTACGAGCTCGTCTGGGAGAACGTCGACGGAGCGCCGCACAACGTCGTTATCGTGGACGGCGAGGGCTCCGAACTCGTCCGGAGCGAGATCATCAGCGAACAGGGCACGACCCAGACCGTCGAGTTCACGGCGAGCGAGGAGATGGCGGAGTACTACTGCGAGGTGCATCCGAACACGATGCACGGCGACGTCGCGGTAGAAGCCGAAACGACGGCAGAATCCGCCGTAGAAACGTCCGAAGGGGAAACCGACGAGGAAGAGGAGGAACTGGAACGACCGACGTTCGATCCGGACGTGGTCGAGGAACACCAGGGAGACGTGGCGACGATCGCCGTCTCCCTCGGCGATTACGACCGGTGCGACGTGGTCATCGGGTCACAGGAACTGAACTACAAGGTCGGATTCACCGCCATCGACGGCGTCGCCGCCGAGGAGGACGGAGACGGCCAAGGCGGTGAAGACGCCGCGAGCGGCGACGGAGCAGGGGACGGCGGCGACGAAGAACAGGCGGGAAGCGACGGACAACAAGACAGCAGCGACGGACAACAGGACGGTAGCGATAGCGGACAGGACGACGGCGACGCCGTCGAGGCCGACGGCGTGGTGAAGATAGCATTCGATTCCTTCGTCGCTGGGCGAGGGGACGAGTCCGGGATCAGGGCGGTGAACGAGGGGGATCGGATCCGAAACTACGAGCATGCGACCCCGGAACTTCCGTCACCCCTTGATCCAACTGCCTACCCGCTCGAGGCGTACGTCGAGGGGGAGTTAACGGCCTACGGCGCGTTGCTGCTGCAGCCCCGCGAGACGGTGGATGCGACCCCGGGGGTGGCACCGGACGGGTCGAGTCCCTCGTCATCGGACGACTTCCCCGACCACGTCACTCGGCGCGAAGAGGTCGCGACGGGCGACTGGGCGGTAGTCGAAGTCGAGGCGTCGGGACTGTACGCCACGCTCGACGATATCTCGGCGTTCGACGACGAATCGCTGGGATACGAGCTGAACATCGTACGGACCGACGTACCCAACCGCCGCGACACGATCCCGCTGGAGGAGGTCAGCGTCGTCACGGACGCCGAGAACGATCGCTTCTTCGTCGTCGCGGATACGGACTCACTCCAAATCGGCGCGGTCTACGAGACGATGTTCACCATCACGGACGCCAACCCGTACGTGCCCGACGGCGAGAGCGAGAGCGTTTCGACGTCGTTCACCGTCGTCGAACGGAGCGTCTCCTTCGACATCGACGGGGACGCGCTGACGGTGCCGCCGTCGGAAACGGAACTCACCGGGACGGCGTCGGTCGCACCCGGAACGCCTCTCACGGTGATGGTGGCAAGCACTCAAGAGATCCATCTCCGGGAAGCGGTACAGACCACGGTCGAAGAGGACGGCACGTGGGCCGCGACCGTCGACTTCTCCCGCTACGTTCCCGGTATGCGGTTCGTCGCGACCGTGCCCGAGTTGGACGCCAGGGTGGAAGGGGAGGTCGTGTCGGGGGAATAAACTATTGGCGACGTTATCCTCTGGCGCGGCCGAGACGACTGCGATCAGCCGATAGTGATTAGTATTACTGTTCAGTTTCACCAGCCAGTGTAACTAAGCAGTATTATCGGTGAGGACCCCCCTACTATAAAAACGCTATTTTCGGTTCAAAATTTATGTGTATCCTCGTGGTAAGTGGCTTCGAAATGGTCTCCGAACACAACCTACAAGATTACGAGGACGCACGGGGGAGCTTCTCCTGGGACGACCTGTACGACGCGGCCGACTGGGACGCGCCGGAACGACTGAACGTCGCCCACGAGACGGTCGACCGCCACGCCGAGGACCGGTCGAAGGTCGCGCTGTACTACCACGGAACCGACGGGGAGCGCGAGACCGTCACGTTCTGGGAGCTGTCTGAGCGGTCGAACCGGTTCGCGAACGTCCTCGACGACCTGATCGACGAGGGCGACAGGGTGTTCTCCTACATGCCGCGGGTCCCGGAGCACTACGTCGCCATGATCGGGACGCTCAAGCGCGGCGCGGTGTGGGGGTCAGTCAACGAGCGGTTCGGACCGGACGGCATCGCCTATCGCCTGGACGACTGCGACGCGAAGGTCGTCGTCACCACGCCGGAGAACCGCGACACCGTCGGGGAGGCGCTCGAAGACGCTCCGTCCGTCGAACACGTGATCGTGGTCAGCGACGATGGCACCGGAGTCCGGCCGGGCGATCTGAGCTACCACGGCGTCGTCGACGCCGCGGACCGCGAGTACGACGCCGCCGAGACCGGCGGCGAGGACGACGCGCTCCTGTACTACACCTCGGGAACGACCGGTCCCGCGAAGGGCGTGTTGCACAAACAGCGGTGGGTCGCCGGCGTCGCGGCCACCCAGAAGTACGCCGTCGACCTGCAGGAGGGCGACCTCTACTGGTCGACCGGCGACCTCGGCTGGCTCACCGGAGCGATCAACACCCTCGGGGCGTGGTTCTGGGGCGCGTCGCTTTTTACCTACGAGGGCGAGTTCGACTCCGAGACGTGGGCCGACCTCCTCGACGAGTACCCGATCACGGTGCTGTTCTCGGTGCCGACCGCGTACCGCATGCTCCGGACCGACGACGAGGTGCTGTCGGACGCGTCGCTCGACCTCCGGCACGCGCTCTCGATCGGCGAGCCCCTCAGCGCCGGCGTCGTTGAGTGGGGCGAGGACACCCTCGGCGTGACCATCCACGACACCTACGGACAGACGGAGACGGGCAACATGATCATCAACAACTACCCCTCGATGGAGGTCAAACCGGGGTCGATGGGGAAGCCGCTCCCCGGCATCGAGGCCGCCGTGGTCGATCCCGACGCCGGCGAGCGCCTGCCGCCGGGCGAGACCGGCGAGATCGCCCAGCGCGGCGACTACCCCTGCTTCTTCGCCGAATACTGGCAGAAGCCGGACAAGACCGCGGACTGCTTCGTCGACGGGCCGGACGGCGAGTGGTACCTCTCGGGCGACCTCGCGCACACGGACGAGGACGGCTACTTCTGGTTCGAGGGCCGGGCCGACGACGTGATCATCTCCTCCGGCTACCGGATCGGCCCCTTCGAGGTGGAGTCCTCGCTGGGCGAACACCCGGCGGTCGCCGAGGGCGCGGTCGTCCCGAAGCCCGACGAGCAGCGGGGGACCATCGTGAAGGCGTACGTCACCCTCACCGAGGACTACGAGCCCTCGGAGTCGCTCGTCGAGGAGATCCAGACCCACGTCAAGGAGGACCTCGCGGCCCACGAGTACCCCCGGGAGATCGAGTTCGTCGAGGAGCTCCCCAAGACCGTCACCGGGAAGATCCGGCGGACGGAACTGCGCGACCGGACCGAGGACCCGACCAGTTAGGCGCGTCCGGATCGTCACCGGTCCTCCCTGACGGCCGAACCCCGTCGGGGGCCTCGGCGCGACCGACGCGGTTCATTGCAGGATCGCTACCGCGTCGCGCAACCGCGCCAGCGCGCTGGCGGGGTCCTCTCGGATGCGGTAGTCGGCGGCCCCGTCCATCGGCGTGGGCCGTTCGCCGATCACGAGGAGGCCGGCCCCCGACTCGACCGCGTGCTCGGCGTTCTCAGCGGTCGGATCGACCGAGAGCCGCGTCCCCGCGGCGACGTAGACGTCGCACTTCTCGGCGCGGGCGTAGGCGGCCAGTCGGTCGTGTCGCGCCGGCGGCTCGCCCGCGAGCACGACGCCGGGACCCAGCGTCCCGCCGCACGCGTGACACCGGCGATGACCGGTTGTCCGCTCCGGCGCCACGTCGAACGTCCGCTCGCAGTACTCGCAGCGGGCGAGGTCGGCCCGGCCGTGGAACTCGATGCTGTCCTCCTCGGGCACGCCGGCGGCCCGAAGCTGGCCGAAGACGTTCTCGGTGAGGACCGACGAGACGTGACCGTCCGCGACCAGTTCGGCGACGCGCTCGTGGACCGGTCGCGGGTCGGCGCTCGCCGGGCCCGCGGCCGCGTCGTCCCAGAAATCGAGCCAGTCGTCCCAGACGCGTTCGGGGTGCTCCTCGAACCGCGCCATCGTGAACGAGCCGTCGGGGTCGCCCCAGAGCGACGCCGCCAGTTCGTCCGCCGGAACGTCGGTCCCGGCGAGCAGCTCCGGCCCGACGTGCAGGACCACCTCGTCGGCGTCGCGGACCAGGCGAGCGCCCTTTCGCAGCCGAGGATCGCTCATTCGGGCGCGCTACGGGACGGGACGCTAAAACCGTCTCGCCGCTTGACACCGAGTCGAGAGGATCGGGGGAGCGGTGGGCAGCGCTCCCGATCTGCTGCCCGTACCGCTAAACCGCTGCGTCTCGAACCTCCCCCATGCGAGTCGTCGTCGCCGGGACGTTCGGACCGATCCACGACGGGCACCGCGCGCTGTTCACCGAGGCGCTGGAACGCGGCGACGAGGGCGTCGTGGTGGGTCTCACCAGCGACGCGCTCGCCCGCTCGTCGCGCGAGCGCGAAGTGCCGCCGTTCGAGGAGCGGCGGGAGCGCGTGCGCGCGGAGTTCGACCGGCTCGACGAGTGGGACCGAGACGTCGAGATCCGGCGGATCGACGACGAGCGCGGGTTCGCCGCGACCGACCCGACGCTCGACGCGATCGTCGTCTCGCCCGAGACCGACGAGGCGGTCGCGTCGATCAACCGCCGCCGCGAGGAAAACGGGATGAATCCGCTGACCCAGATCGTCGTCCCGCACGTCCTCGCCGACGACGGCGACCCGATCTCCTCGACGCGTATCGTTCGCGGCGAGATAGACGAGCACGGCAACGCCGAGTGAACAGACGCGACGCCGCCCCGGCCGAACCACCAGACGACCAAACTGTCTAGGCAGTGTATACATCTGTGGCGGCGAGTTGGTAGGACACGTGGGCGATTATATCGAATGTATAGAGTGCGGCTTCACGCTCCTATCCGAGAGTGCTTCGACCCCGCGACCGAAGCGATGGGACTCGTGTCCGGAGTGTGACGGAGCCGATTTCCAGTTCGTAGAGCGACGATAGGACCACTCGACGATATCTCGAAGCTTCCCAGCGCGTCGAAATCCGCCGCCGCGGTCAGCCGGCGTCGAACTGCGACCGGAGCCGACTGATCGTCCGCGCCAGCGCCGGCGTGTTCTCCGCCGGCGAGATGGTCTTCTCGCGGTCGTCGAACGCGACCGCGTCGACCTCGGTCAGCTTGCTCATGTGGGCCTGATAGAGGCCCGTGTACACGCACTTGCGCTGGTCGCTCGTCAGCGCCGCCCTCTCGACGCCGTACTGACGGGCCGCGACGCGCTCGGCGACCTCGGAGAGCGAGAGAGGACCATCGGTGTCGTGGATTATCTCGATCGTGAGGCGGCGGCGTTCGTTGCTGAGGCAGTCGAGGACGTCGTCGAGCGGGAGCGAGGCTGTGGTGGTCGCCGATCCTAGGGGCATGTCTCTGGAAGCGTTTGTCGGAAACGCTTACCGGTACCATCGGAGGAGACCGATAAAAACTTTTTCACTACGAATGAGCGTTTACGGATATTTAGCCCCCTATAGTAGTACGGATCCGACAGAGTAATCCGGATATTGGCTTCAGTATTAAATCTGAACCCGGATTTCGGTTGACGATTCACAGATGCTATAACAAAGTCACCGGGCGGCGAACCGTCGACCGAAGGATGTCCGCAACGACCACCGCGTCGCACGTCTCGCTTCCGAACGACGTAGAATCGCCCCGAGCGAAACTCGTCTATCTGTACCTCCAGGTCGCCGGGGAGGCCACGGCCACCGAGCTCCGGGAGACGCTTGGCGTATCGAAACTCGCGGCGCTCGGCGTCCTCGATTCGCTCGAATCGAGCGGGCACGTCCGTCGGACGGAGAACGGGTATGCCTGCAGCTGACGGTGCCGGCTCGGTCGCGCACCGCGGGACGGAACGGCGCGTCGACCTGTATCTTCGGGACGGCGTCCCCACCGCGATCGCCGGAAGGGTCGAGTCGACGATAGACCGCGGCAAGGCGACCGCGGCGGTGGGTCGGCGGTAAGACCGAGAGGAGCGACGGGAGTGACCATCGAGTAGCGAACACAAGGCGCAAGTTCGAGCCCCGACCCCTCTCGTCCTTCGCTCGACCTCGTCGGGTGGTTCCGTACCCTCTTCTCTACCCGGGACGGCAGGACCCGGAAAGCGCAAGCGACCGATAACCGCATAATACTACCAAGTTATATTAGGATCGAGTGACGACTAACCCCCATGAGCTTCACCGACGACCTGCGCGAGATCGGGGATCCGATCTGGGAGTCGATACTCGACCACCCGATGGTCCGGCGACTGGGCGAGGGGACGCTCGACGAGGAGCCGTTCAGGTACTGGGTGCGCCAGGACTACGTCTACCTGATCGAGTACTCGCGGGTGTTCGCCCACGGCGCGGCGAGCGCTCCCGACCTGGAGCGCATGGGGACGTTCGCCGAACTGCTCGACTCGACCATCAACGCGGAGATGGACCTCCACCGGGAGTACGCCGCGGGGTTCGACATCTCCGAGGCCGAACTGGAGGCGACGGAGCCGTCGCCGACCACGCGGGCGTACACGGACTTCCTCGTTCGCACGGCGGCCGAGGGAACGTTCGGCGACCTCGTCGCCGCGCTCCTGCCGTGCATGTGGGGGTTCAACGTCACCGGGAAGCGCCTGGCCGAGCGGGGGACCCCCGACCACCAGCGGTACGCCGAGTGGATCGAGATGTACTCCGGCGACGAGTTCACCGAGCTCACGGCGTGGTGCAAGGACCTGATGGACGACGTTGCTGCGGGGGCGTCCGAGCGCGACCGAGAGCGCTACCGCGACCTGTTCCGGACGTCGGCGCGGTACGAGTACCGGTTCTGGGACGCCGCGTGGCGGCAGGAGGGGTGGTCGGTGTGAGCGCCGACGCGGCGACCGAACCGGTGCCCGCGTCGTTCGACGAGTACGCGGCCGACCGCGAGGACCCCCGCTTCACCGACTGGCTCCGCGAGCGAACCGAGCCGGCGTGGACCGGAGCGACAGAGCACCGCTTCGCACGCGAACTGGTCCGCGACGACCTTGCTGACGACGCCTTCCGACGGTATCTCGTGCAGGACTACGCCTTCGTGGAGACGCTCGTCGGCGTCTTCGGCCACGCCGTCGGAGAGGCCCCGGAGATGGCGGCGAAGTCCCGCCTCGTCGACTTCCTCGGCACGCTCACCGCCGACGAGAACGACTACTTCGAGCGGTCGTTCGACGCGCTCGGCGTCCCGGAAGCGGACCGCACGGACCCCGACCTGACGGAGACGACCCGAGCGTTCGAGGACCTGCTCGGCCGGGCGGCGCGGGAGGGCGGCTACGCCGAGACCCTCGCCGTGCTCGTACCGGCGGAGTGGGCGTACCTGGAGTGGGCGAGCGACGCCGACGGCAGGCCCGACCGGTTCTACCTCGCGGAGTGGGTCGACCTCCACGCTGGCCCGGGGTTCGAGTCGGTCGTCGACCTCCTGCGCCGCGAGCTCGACCGCGAGGGCGCGGTGGCCTCACCCCGGCGAAGGCGGCGGATCGAACGGCTCTTCCGACGGACCGTCGACCTGGAGGTCGCCTTCTTCGACGCCGCGTACGACCCCGACGGTGTCCGCGAACCGGCCGTCACCGGCGACGGACCGGGCGCCCCTGGGCAGGGTGGTCGGTGATGGTCTCGACCGCGGTCGCGCTCGGCCTGACGGTGGTCACGCTCGTCGCCTTCACCGCGCTCGGCGTCTGGCACTCCCGCGGTTGCGTGGGGACCGTCGAGGACCTCATCACCGCCCGGGACTCCGCCGGCGAGGGGCGCATGACCGCGACGCTCGTGGCGTCGGTGATGGGCGTCTGGATCCTCCTGAGCGCGCCGGAGGCGGGGGCGAGTTTCGGCATCGCCGCGGTCCTGGGCTACGCCGTCGGCGAGGCCGTCCCGATGCTCGCGTACTCGAAGGTGGGACCGCGCGTCCGCGACCTCCTGCCGGACGGGCACTCGCTGACGGAGTACGCTCACGCCCGCTACGGGACGTCGATGTACGCCTTCGTCCTCGCGGTGAGCGCGCTGTACATGTTCGTCTTCCTCGCCGCGGAGCTGACCGGCATCGCCCGCGCGCTGGCGCTGGTCGCAGACGTTCCCCAGTGGCAGACCGCCGTCCTCGTCGGCGGATTCGTCCTCCTCTACACCGGGTACGGCGGCCTGCGCGCGAGCATGCTCACGGACACGGTGCAGGCGCTGCTCGTCCTGCCGCTGCTCGTCGTCGTGTTCGCCGGGGCCGTGTTCGCTCTCGGCGGCGCGGGCGCGGTCCACGAGGGCGTCGCGAACGCGAACCCCGCCCTGCTCGACCCCGGCTTCGCGGCGGGCCTGCAGTTCGGCGTCGCGCTCGCGTTCGCCATCACCGGCGCCGAACTGATCAACCAGACGTGGTGGCAGCGCATCTACGCTGGGAAGGACGGCGAAACGGTGGAGCGCGGCTTCCGCGCGGCGTCGGTCGCCAACGCGCTGATCGTCTTCCTCGCGGCGCTGTTCGGCGTCGTCGCCGCCGGGAACGCCGTCATCGTCACCGACGTCGGCAGCGAGGCGTTCAACGCGGACGTCGCCTTCTTCGTCCTGCTGGAGACCGCCTTCCCCGACTGGATCGCGCTCGGCGTCGTCCTGCTGGCGCTCCTGCTGGTGATGAGCTCCGCCGACTCCCTGTTCAACGCGCTGTCGAGTCTCGTCACCGCCGACCTCCCCCGCGTCCTCGACGACCCAGACGACCGGACGCTCGTCCTCGGCGCGCGGGCGTTCACGGGCGTTGTGGCGCTCGCCGCGGTCTACGTCAGCCTGCGGGCCCGGAGCGTCCTCCGCCTGTTCTTCCTCGCCGACCTGCTCGGGACCGCCGTCGCGTTCCCGCTGGTCTACGGGCTCTACTCCCGGCGCATCACCGGCCTCGGCGCGCTCGCCAGCTGCGTCGGCGGGCTCGCGGTCGGCGTCGCCTACTTCCCACTACCGTTCGGCCTCCGCGGGACGCTTGAGTCGGTCCCGCTCCTCGGTCCGGCGCTCCCGGCGCCCGATCCCCTCTATCTCTCCGCGTTCGGCGGCGCGTTCCTCGTCTCGACCGGGCTCGCGGTCGCGTTCGCGCGCCTGCCCGGAGAGCCGACGGACCTCGACCGCCTCTCCCGCGACGTCCGACGGCTGGACGACCGCGCGACCGACGGCAAAACGGCGACGGACGGCGGGCCGGACGTCGGTAGCGAGACGCCGACCGACGGATCCCCCGCAGGGGAGGTGACTGACGACGCATGATCGGCGAAGCGGCGTTCGCGGTCGTCCTCTGGGGCGCCATCGGAGGCGTCTTCCTCGTCTTCCTCTACGAGGCCGTTGTCGTCGCCCGAGACGCCGGCTGACTCCGACGCCCGGTTCGCCGACCCCTCGTGTGCACGCGTCGTCGGGGATCACGTGGCTGAAAGGAGTCAATCGCCGGTGATTTTTTATTGTAATTTGTAGTATCGATGAATTATAGCCGGTACAATGCTGTCATCCGTGTTCCGAAGGCTCGTGTCCGGCACTGAAACCACCGACCTGCCCGGTTGCTTCTGTGTGGACTGTGGTCGGACGTTCGAAACGGACCACGCGGACTGCCCAGAGTGCGACGGCCACACCGTCGACCGCGTACAGCGGTGACGCCCGGCTGACGCCGCCGCGGCGTCACGCGGTTCGTCCGTACTCCTCAGGGTCGCTTCTCGGTGTGGAGGACGGACCCGTCGCGCCGTCGTGACCGCCCCGTCACCGTCTCACCCCCGGCGGCTACGGCGACCCGTCCCGAGAACTGCACCCTCTCGCTCGGCGGGCGGTTCGCCTTGGCCTCGGGCGGTGACGCCTCGGAGAGGACCTCGGGGCCGAACGTGTCGTCGAGATCGTTCGGACTGACAGTGCCCGCGTGGAGCGGCCCCACGACGTACTCGCGGAACGGCGAGAAGTCGGAGAACGGCGCGCTCGGGGTGGTAGTGATGCGCCGCGGCGTAGTGGACGTCTACCGTGAGCCAGTCGACGTTCTCCACCACCTCCTGCGGAGAGGCGAGAGTAGGGCCGCTATCTCCAGTTCTCGCCCGCGGGGCGGACCGACCCGATTCTACCGTGCGACCTGTATCGTTCCCCACCGATCGGGAGCGGAACCGAGACTGTGCAGTACCCCCGAGAATTACGCATAGTATATAAGTTAATCTTTTGTCCTCGGTCGATGCAACATCTACCGCCATGTCAGAACCAGACGGGGGCGACGGGGACAGGTCTACGGACGCGCCGGGCGGAACGGCCGTGAGCAGACGCACGTTCGTCGCCGGCGCGAGCGCGGCGGCCGCCGGGTCCGCGATCGGGACCGGGACCGCCGACGCGGTCGCGACCGACGGCGGCACCGACGACCGCAGCGAGGGCGGTGGGGGAGATCCCGCGGTTATCGCCCATCGCGGGTACGCAGGGCTGTATCCGGAGAACACGGTCGGCGCGGTGGAAGCCTCGTCCGCGGAGGGCGACGCGGACAGCGTGGCGCGGCAGCCGGCGGACATGATCGAGATCGACGTCGTACCGACCGCCGACGGCGACGTGGTCGTGTTCCACGACGACCGCCTCGCCGAGCGCGACGGCGGGGAGCGTGGACTCACCGACGCCTCCGGGGTCGTGTGGGAGGAGCCGACCGACGTGGTCACGAGCGCGGAGGTCCTCGAAAGCGGCGAGACCGTCCCGCTCCTGACCGAGGTGATGGACGCCATCCCGCCCAGCGTCGGCGTCAACGTCGAGTTCAAGAACCCCGGCTCGTTCGACCTGGAGTTCGACGCCAAGCTCTCGGGGGACGCCCTCGAAGCACAGAAGGACGTCTGGCGGCCGTTCACGGAGGGCGTCCTCGCGGTCGTCGAGGACTACGAGAACGATATCCTCGTCTCCTCGTTCTACGAGGCGGCCATCGCGACCGTCCGGGAGCGGTCCGGTATCCCGGTCGCGCCGCTGCTGTGGAACGGCATCGAGGACGGCCTCGCGATCGCCCGGGAGTACGACGCCGAGGCGATCCACCCGCCGTACAACATGATCGAGGGGACGCCGTTCTTCGCCGACCCGGTGTACACGGACACCGTGATGTGGGAGGACATCGACCTGCTCTCGGTCGCCCACGACGAGGGCCGCGACGTGAACGCGTTCACCGTCCAGACGTGGTACGAGGCCGAGCAGCTGGCGGCCGCCGGCGTCGACGGCATCATCGCGGACTACCCGGGGCTGCTGGGGTTCGTACAGTAGCGCATCGGTGAGCGCTGGGCGGTCGAAGCGCCCCCGCCCACGCGCTACCGTTCGGGAGCCTCGTCGGGCGCGTACGTCTTCAGTTCGAGCGCGTGGATGTCGGTGGTCATGTGATCGCCGAGGGCGTCGTAGACGAGTTCGTGCTGCTCGACGAGCGACTTCCCCTCGAAAGCGGGCGAGACGACGAACGCGGCGAGGTGGTCCTCGTCGTCGTGTCCGCGGGGGTGCGTTACCTCCGCCTCCGCGTCGGGGAGGTTCGCTTCGATGAGGTCCGCGACTTCGCTTGCGTCCATACGCGGTCCGACGCGGCCGAGCGAAAAAACGTTGCCCCTCTCGGCGCGACGGCGGTGCGGTCCGCGGTTCCGGTGAGGGTCACGCAGTCGGCCCGAGGTCAGGGGGCGGAGGGAACGGTATAAGGACGTGGTCCACGAACCCCCGGCGAACGACGATGATGCGCCACGACGTCGCGGTCGTCGGGGGAGGGTGCGTCGGGCTGTCCGTCGCCAAGCACGTCGCCGAGGGGACCGACCTGGACGCGGCGGTCCTCGAGAAGGAGCACCACCTCGCGCAGCACCAGAGCGGCCGGAACTCCGGCGTGCTCCACCCCGGGTTCAACTACCCGCCGGGGTCGAAGAAGGCGCGGTTCGCGACGGAGGGGACCCGGCGGATGAAGGAGTACTGCGACGACCGCGGGGTCCCGTGCGAGGAGCTCGGCGTGCTCGTCGTGGCCCAGACCGACCGCGAGGAGGCCCACCTCGACGTGCTCGCGTCGAGAGCCGAGGCGAACGGCGTGGAGTACGAGCTACTGCGGTCGCGGGACGAGATCCGGGAGCACGAGCCCCACGCCGTCGGGCAGGCCGCGCTCTACGCGCCCGAGGCCGCCTCCGTGGACTCCCAGCAGTACGTCTACGCGCTGGCGCGGGACGTCCAGCGCGCGGGCGCCTCGCTGTACACGGGGCACGAAGTCACCGAGATCCGTCGCTCGGGGTCGGGGTACCGGATAGCGACCTCGAACGGCGAGATAGAGGCCGCGTGCCTCGTGAACGCCGCGGGGCTGCACGCCGACACGCTCGCCCACCAGCTCGGCGTGGGCGAGGGGTATCAGGTCGTCCCGTTCCGGGGCGAGTACTACGAGCTCGCGCCCGAACGAGCGCACCTCTGTCGAACGATGATCTACCCGACGCCCGACCCGGAGCTTCCCTTCCTCGGCGTCCACTACACGCGCCGGACCGACGGGAAGGTGATCGTCGGCCCGAGCGCCGTACTCGCGTTCGGCCGCGAGGCGTACGAGAACACGCAGGTCGACCCCAGAGACCTGCTGGAGACGCTCCGCTACGAGGGGTTCCGCAAGCTCCTCGCCTCCCGGACGATGCTCTCGGTCGCGTGGTCCGAACTGAACAAGTCCTACCGGAAGCCGAAGTTCGCGGCGGCGTCCCGGCGGCTGGTGCCGGAGGTCCGCGCGGACGACCTGACGAGAAGCTACGCGGGGATACGCGCGCAACTCGTCAGCGACGACGGGGAACTCGTCGACGACCCGCTGTTCGTCGAGACCGAGGGCGCGGTCCACGTCCTCAACGCGGTCTCGCCGGGGCTGACCTCCTCCCTCCCCGTCGGTCAGCGGATCGCCGAGACGATCGAGGCGAAGGCGTAGGGGCGACGCTGGTCGAGCGGGGTTACAGGTCCAGCATCGACGCCAGGTCGTCCGCGTAGGCGGGGTTCAGCCGGTACTCGTTCTGTTCGCCGGTCCAGCGCTGCTCGTCGACGTCGAACCCGTCGCCGTACTTCCGCGTGAAGCCCGCGCGGATCCCCGAGATGCTCTGGGGGCCGCCCGTTTCCACGCCGCGCTCGTCGGCCATTCGCTCGCGCACGGCCTCGTTGGTCAGCCACCCGTCCGCGTCGAGCAGCGTCCGCACGTACGCCTCCTGCTTCCGACTGAGCCGCGAGACGAAGCTCTCGGGAAGCTCCGAAGCCGCTCCAGAGTTCTCGTCTTCGGGCTCGTCGTCCGTCGCTGCATCGTCGCCTCCGGTATCGCCGGTCAGCGCGACCATCACGATATCTGCCGCTTGTGCCTCGTTAACCTCGCGTTCGAAATCGATCCCGTCGCCGGACAGCGTCACGGTGATAGCCATATTTCGACCTCGTAGGCGCAGACCATAAGTGTTCGTGGAGTACGTGGAGCTGCGCGCGGCCGGCGTCCCGACGAGCGCGACCGCACCCGCTCACCACAGCTACTTTACCCCGGTACCGCGGCACTAGAGGTACCGATGGACGGAACGGTCGCAGTCCTCGCACTGGTCACTGGTCTGCTGGCGGGAGCGCTGTTCGGGTTCCTCCGGGTCCCGATCCCCGCGCCGCCCGAGTTGCCCGGCGTGCTAGGAATAGTCGGCATCTACCTCGGCTACAAGGCGATCGGATGGCTCGGCGTCGGGATCGACCTGCTGAGCGTGCTCGGGTTGCGCTGACGTCGTCGGGGGCGTCAATGGACCGGCGCGGAGCGACTGCGCGGTCGCGGAACGAACCATTGAAACACCGAAACTCGCCGGAATCGGCGGGCGCACCGCCGTCCCGAGTTACACCCGGTCCGCCGGGCTCTCGGAACTTGGTCCGCTCTCGACGACGTACAGGCTCCGGTTGATGATCAGGTCCGCGATCGCGTTGCTGTCCATGATCTCCGTCTCCGCGTCGGACGGGTCCGCGCCCTCGGGGTAGCGCCTGACCTCGAACGAGTCGAGGGCGTTGCGGTTCTCCGTGACCGGTTCGACCACCTCGATGCGCTCGCCGGTGACCTCGTTGCGGTACGTGGACCCGGCTTCGAAACCGACGGCGGGCACGTCCGCCGGCCAGTCCCACTGGAAGTTCCGGACGTACTGGTCGAACTGCCAGACGCGCTGTTCGACGTCCAGTTCCTCGTCCGCGCCCTCGGTGAACTGCTCGAGGTTGCGGTTCCAGTAGTCGATGACGCACTCCTTCAGGTCGCCCTGCAGGTCGTCGTCGACGAGGCGCTCCTCGATCGGATAGCCGATCTCGATCGCGATGATCGCGTGCTGGTCGAGGTGCGTGAGACAGCGCTGACACTCCATCTCGAAGATCGAGATGTCGACGGGGTTCTCCAGGGTGAGATGAGCGAGCTCGTTCCCGCAGTTCGGACACCAGAGAAAGAGGACGCCGTTGTCCGCGCTGTGCATCTCGTCGAGGACCGTGAGATCGTCGAAGGCCTTGTCCTCGGGCGGGCGCGGCTCCTCTTCCGTGGGCTCGTCGTCGATATCGGCGCCGTGGCCGGCGAACTTCGCCAGCTCGCGGTCCTTCAGCAGCGATTTGATAACGGAGTCGTGGGAGGAGTGGGATTCTTCTTCGAGAATCCTGTCGATCTGTTTTTTCGTCCAGTCCCGCACTCTAATCGTTGCCATTGCCCGTGGTATTCTTATACACTGCAATAACTGTTCCCCCCGCGATGGCTGGTACTGTTTAGTTTTGCTCGGCGTATCGACGGACGGGGATTCGGATCGGTGCTTCAGCGGCCAACCGATCAAAAGCGGATCGTGTTCTTTACATTTGAGGTATTTGCGTTCTTACCCTTCGGCAGACATGATCAGAGAGGGATGTGGTCCTCGGCGCCTCTCAAGAATTCCGGGTGAACCCTCGAATCGACCCGACGAGATCCGATACCGAACTTTCGCGACGGAGAGCCGGTTTCCGCGAAAGTTGTCGATCAGGAGATCGAGTTTCCGGCGACGTTCCGACAGTGGACCGCACCCGAGTCGTGTCAGAAGGAGCCACTGATAACGGAAGCGAGTGAACGGGGTTACGCATCCGACGACCCCCGGTCGGCGGCTCGTTCGGCCCGAGTAGTAGACGGGGGACTCATCAGCGATGGTGGTTGCGCTGTGACGAACGATAGTTGTGCGCTGTCGGCGGTGATTGCGATCGATTCCCGTCGGCGTCGACGGAGACACCCGCGGCTATCCGCCCCGGAACGGCGTCGTCCGGGCGTCGGCGCGTTACAGTGAGGTGGAGTTGCCGCGGTCGATCCGGCGGCGTATCTCGGCCGGACGGACGTTGATCTGCTCGGCGCCGAGACGGCTGGTGACGAGGTCGATCAGGTTGAGTTCCTTGAGCATCCGCCGGGCGTGGTCCTGACCGATCCCGAGGCGCTCTTTGGCCTCGTAGAGGGTGTCGGACTCGTTGACGATCGCCGCGAGTTCGGCGACGGTCAGCCCCTTGGGAATCCCGAGCCCGTCCGCCACGAGCGAATCGTCGCCGTCGCCGGCGTCCGACGCGGCGATCAGTTCGGCGACCGACTTCCCGCCGAGGTCGGACTCGGAGTGGTCCGCGTCTCCCCCGGCGCGGTCACCGTCAGTCTCGACGGTCGCGTCGTCGGTCGGGGCGGGCGCGGCATGGGTCCCGTCGGTCGTCCCGTCACCCTCGGCTGCCGGGCCGTCGGTCGCGGCGGTCGGTTCGTCTCCTAGAAATTCTTTCGCCGTCGAGCCGGTCGCGTCGCTTTCGCTCTCGTCACCGGACGGGGCGTGGTCCGAGCCGGCGGTCCCGTCGCCCGGGTCAGCAGCCCCCGAGTCTTGGTCGCCGCTCGCCGTCTCTCCGTCGGCCTCCGCCGCGGAGGCGGCGTACCTGTGGGCCTGCGGCCTGGAGTCGTCCGGGTCGTGGATGTCGTACTCGACCATGTACCGTCGGACCGTCTCGGAGGTGACGTCGGCGCCGAGCGCCTCGGTCATCTCCGGGAAGGTGTCGTACTCCTCGTAGACCGCTTCCAGCGCGTCGGGGTCCTTGTACGCCGGCACGTCGGAGGACCCGTTCCGTCCGCTCGACGCGTCGACGACCGACCGCGCCAGTCCCTCGTCCGCGTACTCCTCCCCGACGGGGAGGCTCACCGAGAGATCGACGTCGATGCGCCGGTCCTCGAGATCGAAGTTCTCCGCCTCGACGGCGACGTCGTCGTGTAGTTCGACGCCCGCCAGCACGGGAACGCCGACCGTCAGGTTCGCGGTTATCTCATCGGTCTCCTCGTCCATCCGCTCGCCGATATCGACGTTCTTGACCTCCGCGTCGGACGACTCTAAACACGCCAGTACCTCCGTTAACTCCTCGAAGGCGGCACTAACCACCATGTGACAATGATTCGCATAACCCTACTACGGTCTTGGTGAAGCGGCAACAATTGCCACCGAATTCTTCACTGACCGAACGGAAGGGCAACCGCGACAGAACGGAGGCGACCTCAGTCGGCGGTGACCTGCCTGTCGGTCGCCACGTCCCACTCGTCGGGGTCGATCTCCTCGCCCTCGAACGCGGTGTACTCCGGATACGCCGTGAACACGAGGTACTCGGTCCGCTCGTGGAGGTAGTCGATCAGCGTGTGCAGGTTGTCGTCGGCCAGCCCCCCGACACCGTCGACCAGCAGCACCGGCACCGCGTCGCCGACGTCGAACGACTCGTATCCCGCCAGCGCCGCGACGAAGCCGATCAGTTCGAGTTCGCCCTCGCTGAGGGCGTCCAGACTCGCCTCGCGCCCGTCGCGGGCCACGACGAGATCGAACTCGGCGGTGAGACGGGCCGTCTCGAAGCCCGTGTCGAACCGGGACAGGACGTCGGTCATCGCGTCGTCGAAGGCCTCCCGGGCGCGGCGCTTGATCTCGTCCTTCCGGGTCCGGAGCTCCTCGATCTCGGACCGGATGGCCTCGTTCTCGGCGTCGAGCGACTCGACCTGGTCGGCCCGGGTCTCGAGTTCGTCGAGTTCGTCCCTGGCGTCTTTGAGCTCGGCCTCCCGGTACTTGATCTCGCTCTCGACGTCGGAGATCTCCTCCACCGTCTCGTCGACCTCGTCGGACAGTTCGTCGACGCGCTCCCGGGCGGACTCGTACCGCTCTCGCGCGTCCTCCAGGCTCTGCCGTCGGTCGGCGAGGGTCTCCTCTAATTCCGCGATCTCGCTCTGCAGGTCCCGTTTCCGCCGCCGCGCCTGGTTTATCTCCTCCCGCCGAGCTTCGAGTTCCTCGACCTCGTCGCGGCGCCGTTCGGTCTCGGCGCGGAGGTCCGTGATCTTGTCGCCGAGGGCGTCGAGCCGGTCCTCCATGTCGCCGCGCATCGCCTCGTTGCCGCAGGTCCAACAGACGACGGTGTCGCCGGTTAGTTCGCGCTCGACCTCGGTCAGGAGGTCGAGCCGGTTCTCCTTCAGCACCATCTCGTTCGCGGAGTAGACCGACTGCAGTACCTCGGCGTCCTGTTTCACCTGCTGTAGCTCCTCCCGGGCGCTTGCGAGTTCCTCCTCCACGTCGTCGCCCTCGGGTATTTCGAGCGCGCCCAGTTCCTCGCGGCGCTCGTCGAGGCGCTCCTCCGTCCGCTCGATGGTCCCCTCCAGCCGCTCGATCTGACTCTCGGCCCGGCTCCGCTCAGTCTGGGCCGCGCTCAGCCGGCGCCGCGCGGACCCCTCCTCGTCGTCGCTCTCGTCGGCCCCGTCGTCGCCGTCGCCGATCCGCTCGCGCTTCTCGCGCAGTTCCTCGATCTCCGTCTCCAGCCGGGTGACCCGCTCCTGTACCCCCGGGAGACGCTTTTTCGCCTCGCGGGCCTGCGATAGCTCCGACTGGACCCGCTCGCGCTCCCGCTTCAGGTCGGCGATCTGCTGGTCGATGTTCTGGAAGTCGAGCGGCCGCATGAGCACCTCTTCGAGGTTCTCGCCGCGGCGGACGGCGCTTCGCACCTCGTTGCGCTCGTCGAGACAGGCAAACAGCTCCGCCCGGATGACGTCGTACTCGTCGTCGAGGTACGGCGCGCCCTCCCGACGGACGGTGCCGTTTTCGCGGACGAGACTCACCGAGACCTCCCGGTCCGGCGTCCGCAGGCGGACCTCGCCGCGCTCCTCGCCCTCCGTGAGCTCGGTCGACGTCCCGAGCGCCGCCTTGACGGCCTCGATGAAGCTCGACTTGCCCTGCCAGTTCGACCCCCGGACGGCATTCAGTCCGGGTTCGATCGTCGCGCTGCCCTCCAGAATGCCGGCGATGTTGTCGATGTCGATGTTCCAGGTCATGTGTATCAATCGGGGGTGGCGTTCGTTCGTCCGTGCCGCTCGCAGACGTATCCTCGTTCGAGCGCCACGTCGAACGGGACGCGGGTCGGACAGGCCCCGCAGCGGATCTGCACCTGCACCTCGACGTCCGCGGACTCGACGCCGTCGATCCGCCCTTTCGACTCGAGCGAGGACAGCGCCGACTCGGCTTTCTTCCGGGCCACGTCGCGGGCCTTCTCGATGCTCTCTCGCTCCCACTCCGTGTCGGCGGTCCGGGGCTCCTTTTCCCCGCCCAGGCAATCCAGGAGATGCGTTCGCATCGTCCCCCAGGACACCATGTCGTCGCGGACCCGTTCGGCGTCGATCCCGTCCGCGCGGAGGCTCTCGACCATCTCCTCGCTGACGAGGTCGTCGTCGCTGCGCAGCGCCTCGTAATCGCTGTCGACGCGCGCGCCGAGCGACTCCCGGCCGTGCTCGTCGTACACCCGCCGTAACAGCCGCTTGTTGAACCACTCCGTGAGCGACCGGTAGCCCATCTCCGAGCGGTCGCCCTCGCCGCGCCAGCGACCGAGCAGCCCCTCGTCAATCGTCTTGTACGCGGGATCCGCCGTCTCCAACCCGTAACGCTCGATCGCCACGTCGACTTTACAGCCCGGATCGGTTGGCATTACCCATGCTTGGCTCCGGTGCGGTAATAAAGCTTCACGAAGCGTGCACGCTCGCCAGTACTCCGCGCCGTCGTCCGCCGGCAGCGCGCCTTGTTTAACAGACTTAGTATGTTATTTTGTCGCGGATGAGCGACCGCGAGCCACAGAGACAGTATTAACGGGCTTAGTCCGTTAATCCGGGCCGAAGGTCCGGGGGTCCGCAAAAATGGTTACCATGGATCATTCCCGGAGGGAAAAAGCATCGCCCGCGCCCGTCAGAGGCGGTCCCAGAGTTCGGCGCTCGCGTCCCCCACCGCCGCCATGTCCGATTCGTCTACGCCGCGTACACCGCCCTCCGGGTCGTACGCGACCTCGCCGTCGACGATCGTGCGGGTCACGTCGGCCCGGCTCGCCGCGCTGACGACGTAGTACGGCGCGCTCCCGGGAAGGACCGGGTTCGGGCCGAGGTCGAGCGTGACGAAGTCGCCGCGCTTGCCCTCCTCGATGCTGCCGACCCGGTCGTCCATCCCCATCACGGACGCGCTCCCGATGGTCGCCCACTCCAGGGCTTTGGCCATGTCGAACCCGCTCGGGTCGCTGTCCTTCAGCTTGTGGATGCCGACGGCCGACCGCATCGTCTCGAACATGTCGGGGTCCCAGCCGTCGTCCCCGATGCCGATCGTCATGTCGTGCTCCTCCATCGTCTCGACGTCGGCGATGCCGACCGCGTTGTTGATGTTGGAGTACGGGTTGTGCGCGACCTTCACGTCGTTGTCGGCGAGGATCTCGATCTCCCGCTCCGTCGAGTGGACGCAGTGGGCGGCGATGACGTCGGCCTCGAAGAACCCCATCGACTCGAGCGCGGGGACGGGCCGCTCCCCGTACTCCCGGATCGAATCGTGGACGTCGACCAGTCCTTCCTCCAGGTGGATCTGGATCGGGCGGTCGTCGTCGACCGCGCAGGTGACGCACTCGTCGACGACGCTCTCGGTGTTCGTAAACAGCGTGTGGAGGCAGTAGTGACCGGAGACGTTCTCGTACTCCGCCTCGGCCTCCCGGATGAAGCGCTGGTTCTCGCCGATCCCCTCGACCGCCTCGGACTCGGAGTTGCGCGCCGTCGTCTCGAACGTGATCATGCCGCGGATCGGCGTCTGCGAGACGCCGTCGGCGACCGCGTCGAGCGCGCCCGGTAGCGTGTTCGGGCCGGAGTAGTTGTCGCAGAACGTCGTGACGCCGCCTTCCAGCATCTCCGCGCACGACCCGAGCGCGGAGAGTCGCGCGTCGCGCGGCGTGAACGCCTCGTCCACCTCCCACCAGATGTCGACCAGCGCCTCGTAGAAGCTCTCCGGAGACGCGGTGAGCGGCGCGCCGCGGATCGGCAGCGCGTACATGTGCGTGTGACAGTTCACCAGCCCCGGGATCACGACCTCGTCGCGGGCGTCGACCGCGTCCTCGCCGGACTCGTACCCGTCGGCGATCTCGACGATCTCGCCGTCCTCGACGACGACGTGGACCTCCTCCCTGACCTCGCGCTCATCGTTCATCGTGATGAGCGTACCTGCGTTCAGTATCACACCTTGGGAGATACTGTCTCACCACAAAAAACTATCTCCCGCACCCCCGGGCTCGGCCAGCCCCCGGGACACACGGCCTTGCCACATCCGCCGCTCGATGTGCGAGAGCGGACGCCTGCGGTAGTTCGTGTCGTCCGAATTACTGTTTCGCCAACTGTTTTGGTCGTACGCGATACCATGTCTGCCATGACAGATCGTCTCATCACGGACGCGCGCATCGTCGACGACGCCGGGGTCCGGAGCGGCGACGTGGCGATCGCCGACGGTCGGATAGCGGCGGTCGGGCCCGGCGTCGCGAGCGAACACGACGACGCGGACGAAGTGATCGACGCGGCGGGGATGGTCGCCCTCCCCGGCGTCGTCGACGTGCACAACCACATGCACGATCCGGACCTGTTCCCGGAGGGCATCGACTTCGCGTCGGAGACGGCGAGCGCCGTCGCCGGCGGGGTGACGACGGTGGTCGAGCTCCCGACGCAGTCCCCAATCACCTCCCCCGAGGCGTTCCGGAGCAAGCGGGCCGAGTGCGAGGACCTCGCGCACGTCGACTTCGGGCTCGTCGCCGGCAACGTGCAGGACCCCTCGATCGACGTCGAGGGCATCCTCGCCGAGGGGACGCCGGACTTCAAGACGTTCACCGCCGAGCCGTACCTCGCCGACGACGAGGCGATCGCGACGCTGATGGACCGGGTCGGCGACGCCGGCGGGAAGGTCCGCGTCCACTGCGAGACGCAGGGACTGCTCGACCACGCCCGGGCGTCGATAGACGGCGACTCGCCTGACGTGTACATGGACTCCCGGCCGCTGGAGGCCGAGCTCGACGCGATCAACCGAATGGGGTGGTTCGCCGAGTACGCCGACTGCCCCCTGCACGTCGTCCACGTCTCCAGCGGGAGCGGCGCGCGCGAGGGGCAGCGCTTCAAGTCCCGGGCGAACGTCCCCGTGACCCTCGAAACGTGTCCGCACTACCTCGCGTTCTCGAAGGAGGACGTCGAGGAGAAAGGCCCCTTCCTGAAGGTCAACCCCAGCCTGAAGTCCCCGGACGAGGTCGACCGGCTCTGGGAGGCGGTGCGCGACGGGACGATAGACCTCCTCGCCAGCGAGCACTTCCCCACGTATCGGGAGGAGCGAGAGCGCGGGTGGGAGGACATCTGGGAGCCGTACGCCGGGCTCCCGAGCATCGAGACGATGCTCGAGTTCCTCGTCAGCGAGGGCGTCCACGAGGGGCGGCTCTCCTGGCCGCGGCTCCGCGAGCTCGTCTGCGCCCGGCCGGCCCGCGAGGCGGGCGTGTTCCCGCGGAAGGGGACGCTCCGGGAGGGGACGGACGCCGACCTCGTGCTCCTCCGCGAGGAGGCGTTCGAGGTGTCGGCCGACGACCTCCGGTTCGTCGGCGGGTGGACGCCGTACGAGGGGCAGGAGTGGAACGCGCGCGTCGACACGGTGATCGCCGGCGGCGACGTGGTCGCCCGGGACCACGAGGTCCGTTCCTCGCCCGGCCGCGGGACGTTCCTCTCGCGGTCGTAGGGGAATTCCCGCGGGCGCGGCTGACGGGACGAGTGCGGGAAGGAGAGACGGATCCGCTGCGAGCGTCGATTCGCCGAGCGTCGCGGGGCGAGTCCGGCCGAGGGGTCAGTCGGCGCTGGTCCGTTCGGCCGTCTGCAGGTCCTGTTCGTCCTCGAGGTGGCGCAGGAGCGCCTCGTGGACCGGGCCGTTCGACCCGACGAGTTCGGCCCGGGCGTCGTGGGGCGCGATCGGGTCGTACGGGTCCCCGTCCGCGTTCGTGACCGTCGCACCGGCCTCGCGGGCGATCACGATGCCCGCGGCGACGTCCCAGGGGTAGGTGTCGTACTCCCACAGCGCGTCGGCGCTCCCGCTCGCGAGGTAGCAGAGACTGAGCGCGGCGGAGCCGAGGCTGCGGACGCCGCGGGTCTCCTGGTAGCAGTGCGAGAGGAACGCCCCGTCCGGGTCGTAGCCCGAGAGGAGCATGCACTCGTCCAGCGACGACCGGTCGGTCGTCGAGATGGGCATGCCGTCGAGGGTCGCCCCCTCGCCCTCGATCGCGGCGAACATCTCGTCGGTCTCGGGCGCGTAGACGACTCCCATCACCGGCTCCTCGTCCTCCAGAAGCGCGATGGAGATGGAGTAGTTCGGGTTGCCGTGCGCGAAGTTCCCGGTTCCGTCGAGCGGGTCGATCAGCCAGGTGTAGTCGCTGGACCCGACCCGCTCGTCGCTCTCCTCCGAGCGGATCCCGTGGTCGGGGAACTCGTTCTCGACGACGGTCGTGATGATGTTGTCCGCCTTGTAGTCGGCCTCGGTGACGATGTCCGACTTGTCGGACTTGTACTCGACGGACTCGGTCTGCCCGTGGAGTTCCCTGAGCGCCTCGCCGGCCGCCTTCGCGGCGTCCTCCGCGACCTGCTTCGCCCGGCGGACGACGTCGTCGCCGTGGTCGGTCTCGGACCCACCGACGAGCCGGGCGTCCCCGCGGTCGTGTCTGTCCTCGCGGACGCTCCAGCCCAGTTTCTCGGAGATAGACGTGAAGAAGTCGTCGTCGTAGCTGGTGTTGACGACGAGCGCCGACGTGTCTGCGCCGCTGATGGTGACGACGTCCTCCTCCTCGAGTTCCGCGTGCGAGCGCCCGCCGTCGACGAGGAGGTTCGCCGGCCCCTCGGCGACCACTTCGACGGTGGTGTCGGCGTCGACGACGAGCGGCCGGACGCCCATCCGGTGGGTCTGGAGCGGCACGACCTGCAGCGACGAGTTGTTCACCGGGAAGTGGACGGGGCCGCCCGCGGACAGCGAGACGCCGGTCGACCCGGTCGGCGTCGCCACCGCGAGGCCGCTGCCCTCGTACTCGCCGACGAACTCGCCGTCGGCGAACACCTGCAGGCGGGTGATCTTCCTGTCGACCGGGTTCTCCGGCGGCTCGTGCTCGATCATCACGTCGTTGATGCCGGTGCAGTCGACCCCGTCGGCCTCCACCTGGAGCTGCTGGCGGCGGTCGACGGAGGCCCCGCCCCGGATCGTCTCGTCGAGCGCGTCCGTGAGCTCGTCGGGCGAGATGCTCGCGAGGAAGGCGAGCGTCCCCGCGTTGACGCCCAGTATCGGGATCTGCTTCGGGCTGAACTGGCGGACGCCCTCGAGGTACGTCCCGTCGCCGCCGAGCGTTACGCCCAGGAACTCCCGTTCGGGGGAGTACACCGGGTCGATGTCGTCGCCCACGTCGACGACGTGGACCGGGATGTCGTGGTCGTCCGCCCACTCCTCCAGCGTCGATAGCTCCTCGTCGCAGTCCGGACTGACGAGCGCGATGATCTCCTCTACCGTGGCCAAGCGTCTTCCGTACATGGTTGTGACTCACCGCCGGCTAATCGGGCGATACCGCCGGCCTCGTACCGGCAGGTGCGTGATCAGCCAGCGTCGTGCGAACGATTGACAGTGTCCGGCATAAAGGCAGCGTCGCAACGCACTGTGTCAGGGTGTGCGGCAGGTTGGCACGTCCGGCGCGGCGTGTGGCGGTGCGGCTCAAACTGTCGGACGTAACTATTTCAGCTATTTCGCGGGGACGTCTCCGAGAAATTCTTCGATGCCTTACGTCCGACAGCCTCACTCCACGAGCGGCGTCCCGTCCGCGCGGGGGCCGAGACGGGGACCGATCCGGTCCGCGTCCGGATCGACGACGCGGCGCTGCCGGTAGTCCGTCGAGCGCTCGACGGGGGTGCGACCGATGGCGGTGATCATGTCGACGTACTCCTCGAACGACCGGAACTCGCCGTAGCCGCCGCCGGCGCGTTTCGTGATCTCCTCGGAGAGGATGGTGCCCATGAAGTCGTCCGCGCCGCAGTTGAGCATCTTGAGTCCCTGCGCGTCGCCGTACTTGACCCACGAGGACTGGACGTGGTCGATATTGTCGAGGAACAGCCGCGAGACGGCGATCATCAGTTCGTCCTCGTCGGTGCTCGCTCCTGACTCGACCATCCCGTGCTCGTACAGGGGCGTCCGCTCGTGGACGAAGGAGAGCGGCACGAACTCGGTGACGTTGTCGGTGCGGTCCTGCAGGTCCCGCACGCGTTTGAGGTGCATGACGCGGTGCATCTCGTTCTCGACGTGGCCGTACATGATCGTCGCGGTGGTGTCGAGGCCGACGTTCGCAGCGGCCTCCATCGCCTCTAACCATTCGTCGGCGCCGATCTTGCCGGGGCAGATCACGCCGCGGACCTCGTCGACGAGTATCTCGGCGGCCGTGCCGGGGACGCTGTCCAGCCCGGCGTCTTTGAGACGGCCGTACACCTCCTCGTAGGACCAGTCGGTGCCGCGGCGGGCGTGATACGCCTCTTCGGGCGTCATCGAGTGAAGGTGGACGCCGTCGACGCTCATTGCGTCCATCTGCTCGCAGTAGGTGCCAGGATCGGTGTCGTACCGCTCCGGCGGCTTGTAGTTCAGGTCGCCGCGGTCGCTCGCCTCCAGGATCTCCTGGTGCTCCCCGTCCAGCGCGAACGCCGGGTGCAGGCCGGAGACGGAGGTGACCTCGTAGATCCCCATCTCGACGGCGTCCTTCACTACCTCGCGGGACTCCGCCGGCGTCTTCGTGAAGCCCGGGTGGTCGCCGTCGTGGGCCGTCTCGAACTTGCTCGCGGTGTTTTTGAAGTTGCAGAACTGGCAGCCGGTGTTGCACGCCGTCGTCACGTTGTTGTTCAGGTTCGCGACGAACGTCACCTCCTCGCCGACCTCCTCCGCGCGGCGGCGGTCCGCGGCCTGCAACACCGCCTCCTTGCGCTCGTGGTCGATGCCGGGCGACTCGGTCCCCGTCGCGAGGAGTTCGACGCCGTCGGCGACGGAGAGGCGCTCGCCGTCGCGGGCCTTCGCCAGCGCGTTCTCGAACGACTGGTCGGTGTCGGGGAGGTGGACGTACTCCGTCCGACCGGACGGTCCCGTGACCGCCGACCGAAATGCGTTGGACATGCGACGGAGATGCGCACGCTCCACGATAAACCTGACCTCCGGCGGAGCGCCACACATTTGCCACGCCGAGATTGCGACGAAATGTGTCACGTGTTCACACCGTTTACGGGGCGAAAACGGCCCTCGCCCGGCGGTGAGCCCGTTCCCGCGCGCGGCGGCATATGGTTTTTAGTACCGGCCACGCCTGTTGGTCCGTATGGCGATGGAGCACGTCACCACGTTAGAGTGTACTATTTGCGAGAAGGAGTACGATCCGGACCAGATAATCTACACCTGTCCCGAGCACGAGGGGGTCAAGGGCATCCTCGAGGTCAAGTACGACTACGACGTCATCCACGACGAGTTCGACGCCGATCTCGACGGGAACATCCGGAGCCAGTGGAAGTACGAGGCGTTCCTGCCGGTCGACGACGACGCGGACGTCGTCACCCTCAACGAGGGCGGGACGGACCTGTTCGACGCGCCGAACCTGAGCGAGGAACTCGGCGTCGAGACGCTCGTCAAGGACGACGGCCGCAACCCGACGGGTTGTTTCAAGGACCGCGCCAGTTCCATCGCGGTGACGAAGGCGCGTCACGCCGGCCGCGACATCATCACGTGCGCGTCCACGGGGAACGCCGCCGCCTCGCTCTCCGGGTACGCCGCGCGGGGCGGCCTCGACTGCCGCATCTTCGTCCCGGGCGACGCGCCCGCCGGGAAGCTCGCCCAGCCGCTCGTGTACGGCGCCGACGTGCTGGCGGTCAACGGGTCCTACGACGAGGCGTACGACCTGAGCGTCGAAGTCACCGACGAGTACGGCTGGTACAACCGCAACGCGGCGATCAACCCCTTCCAGGTGGAGGGGAAGCGGACCGTCGGCCACGAGCTCGCCGAGCAGTCGAAGGTCCGCGGCGAGGTGCCCGACTGGGTCGTCTTCTCGATGGGCGATGGCTGCACCATCGCGGGGGCGTGGAAGGGCTTCAAGGAGTTCTACGACCTCGGCTACGTCGACGACTACCCGAAGATGCTCGGCGTGCAGGCCGAGGGCGCGTCGGCGATCCACGACGCGTTCCAGGGCCACGAGGACATCGACGACATCGCGGAGACCCTCGCGGACAGCATCGCCGTCGGCCGCCCGCGCAACACGATCAAGGCCTGCCGCGCACCGCAGCAGAGCGGCGGCGACACCCTGCTAGTCTCCGACGAGGAGATCCTCGAGGGCGAGAAGCTCCTGGGGAGCACGGAGGGCATCTACTCCGAGCCCGCGGGCGCGACGCCGGTCGCCGGCGTGAAGAAGGCGCTCGAGCGGGGCATCATCGAGGAGGACGAGACCGTGGTCGTCGTCTCCACCGGCTTCGGGCTGAAAGACACCGAGAGCGCGAAGAAAGCGACCGGCGATGTCAACCGGATCGACCCCGAAATCTCCGAGGTCGAGGCGCTGTTCGGCGGGGCAGAGGCCCCGGCGGCCGACGACTGACCGCGGCGCCGACGAGCCGACGGGCGGACTATTTTTCGCGGCGACCGAGCGAACGGGCGTCGCTGTTCGGCGTCGGACGCGGAGGGTGAACGTCGTCGGAGAAGTGAAGCCGCGAGCCCGTCGTCTACAGGTAGCCGTCGGCGAACTCGTCGATCATCAGTTCGCGGTCGTCGCCGAGGGGGTAGAGGATGGGGCACTGGCAGCCGTTCTGCGCGTACTCGCGGACCTTCTCGCGGCACTGCTCGGGCCGACCGCTAGCCGTCAGCTTGTGGACGACCTCGTCCGGGATGAGGTCCATCCCCTCCTTGATGTCTTCCTTGTCGGCCGGCCACCCGCCGATGGCCTCGCCCACCTCGTCGATGAGGTCCTGGCTGACGCCGCTTGCCTTCATGATGTGGGGCTGCTGTCCGAGGTACTGCGTGATGAGTTCGCGCGCGTTGTCGAGGGCCTTCTCCTCGTCGTGGTCCATCGAGCAGACGACCAGCTGCGGGCGGTCGATGTCCTCCAGCGAGCGGCCGCCGCGCTCCGCGCCGGTCTCGAGCGCGTCGAGCGCCTTCTGATTGTACTCCGGACTGACGAGGTAGTTCAGCAGCGCCCCGTCCGCGAAGTGACCGGTGAGTTCGAGCATCTTGAACCCCGTCCCGCCGACGTAGACCGGGACCGTTCGCGGCCCGGAGTCGCCGTGGACGACGTCGAGCTCCACGTCGCGCATCTGGACGAACTCGCCGTCGTAGGTGACGTTCTCCATGTCGAGCAGGTCCTGTGTCACCTCGACGCACTCGCGCATCGCGCGGAGAGCGCCGCTGCGGTCGATCCCGACCTTCTCCGCCAGCGGGTCCCACCAGGCCCCGATCCCGCACTGGATCCGGTCCGGTCCCGCGAGCTCTTCCAGCGTGCTCATCGTCTGCGCGATGAGCGCCGTGTTGCGCGTCCAGTTGTTGATGACGCCCGTCCCGAGCTTGATCTCGTCCGTGACGGCGGCGTACGCGCCGAGCGGCGTGATGCCGTCGCGCGCGAGTCGGGACTCGGCCTGCCAGATCTCGTCGATGCCCTGTTCCTCCGCGTACTGGACGAGTTCGAGGTTCTCCTGTAGCGAGTGCTTATCCTGCAGGTAGATGCCCACACGGTCGCCTCTGTCGAACACCTGTTTGCTATCGCTCATTGGGAATCCGTTCGGAAGTAACGCGACACCCGATAAATAAGTATGGGTGGGGAACACATGGCCCACGGCGCGGCGGCCGCGAGGCCGCTACGGCTCGATTTGCGACGGTTGTGGGCGCGTGTGGCGATGTGGCGGGACGGAGCGAGCCGCGCCGGGACGACTACTCGTCGGCAGACCGGTCGAGCGACGGTCTGGCGTCGCCGCCCCACTCGTCGGTCGACCGCAGCACGTCGCCGTTGCGCTCGCCGGTCGCCTCGCCGTCCTCGACGGCGACGCGGCCGCCGACCAGCACGTACTCGAAGCCGTCGGTGAGCTGGAAGGGGTCCTCGTAGGTGGCGTTCGCCGACACGGCGTCGAGGTCGAACGCGACGAGGTCCGCGACGTAGCCCTCCTTCACGTAGCCCCGGTCCCGCAGGCCGAGGATGTCGGCCGGGCGGCCGGCCGCCTTGTGCACCATCAGCGAAGGCGACAACACCTCTCGGTCGCGGACGTACCGTTCGAGGATGCGGCCGAACGCCCCGATGGCGCGCGGGTGGGGCTTCCCGCCGAAGATGCCGTCCGTGCAGAAGGTCCCGCGCTCGTCCGCGAGGTAGCGCTCGATGTC